>JANNFJ010001280.1:0-1557 GCA_031379725.1 Calothrix sp. OTE_75_metabat_31 | reverse complement strand
CAACTCTTGCAGCCAAGCATCTAAATCTTTGACTCGTTGAATTGTCATCCTAGCATAACAATTAATTCGTGTTGGTGGTTCAAGGCTACCACTTTCATACATTCCAGCTTCAAATGCACAAGCAGAATCTCGGAATTTTACCCAGTTTTGTTGCGAGTTAGCTAAACGCTTCTTTTGTCTATCACCCATTCTTGTCTGCAAAGTTTTATAAATTTGGTTGAGTTTTTTATCAGCTTCTTTAAATGCATTTGACCCACATTCAATCATATCTCGATTGGTATGCGGGTCTTTACAGTTAGGAGGTGGTAAGGGTTGCTGTGAAATTTTTTCTGCACCTGATACAGTGTGTTGACGTAGCTGCCATGCTTTTTGTAGGGTAGCGTATGAGCTTTCATGTCCGACTGCAATTCCCAATAATAACGTAGTGATTGCGATTATATTCAAGCGCGAGTTCAATCTCATCGGTAACATCTTAGCTTAATATCGTAATTAACTTATATATAGCAGTCACTTTGATAAACTTAATATGATTACAAAGTGACTTTAACTACACTGTTAAGATTGGATTTATGTAGCCAATCAATAATCATAAACGCTTGAATGTAGACAAATAGACAATTTATTATTAATTTATTGATAAATTTTATACAAGTATTTTTACGAGTAAGCAGTATATATTACTAAAATTTGCCAAAAATTTAATAAAAATTTAATATTAAGTCACTAAGCTTTTTGTATCTATCAGGTATTACAAAGGCTAGTAGTGAATGATAAAGGTAGCAAAAACCGTATATGGGAATTTTACGGCTACAGGTTAAGCTTGATTAGAGTAGCAAATTGTCTGAAGTCCAAATATTAATTTAGCTATTGTTTAATTTTTTCAGTTTGAGAATAACGAATGCTAGACCGAATTTTTAATTACCTCCACTTCCACTTTAGTATTGAAGCCTTTATAGTTCTGCTATTACTGGTATGTTTAGAGGCTGTGCTATCAGCAGATAATGCGATCGCACTTGCCGCAATTGCACAGGGACTCGAAGATAAAGAAAAAGAAGCGGCTGCACTTAACTTCGGCTTGGTAGTAGCTTATGTTTTGCGGATTACATTACTGCTAACTGCAACTTGGGTACAAAAATATTGGCAGTTTGAACTCGTTGGTGCAATTTATTTGCTATGGCTGGTATTCCAACATTTTAGCTCACAAGAAGAAGAGAATCAACACCACGGACCCCGATTTGCCTCGCTATGGCAAGCTATTCCAGTAATTGCATTTACTGACTTAGCATTTTCCCTCGATAGCGTCACAACAGCGATCGCAGTTTCGCAAGAAACCTGGTTGGTAATTACAGGTACGACTATTGGGGTTGTGTTGCTACGGTTTATGGCAGGATTATTCATCCGGTGGTTGGATGAATATACATATCTAGAAGATGCAGGTTATATTACCGTTGCACTCGTTGGTTTGCGCTTGCTGATCAAAGTCATCAACGAAGCATTTGTGCCACCACAGTGGCTAATGATTAGCGCGATCGGAATTATTTTCGCTTGGGGTTTTTC
>JANNFJ010001234.1:0-12397 GCA_031379725.1 Calothrix sp. OTE_75_metabat_31 | reverse complement strand
AACAGCACAACAATTGTAACTTGCATTACCAAAAAAATGGCACTTGTTCCCGCTTGAAAATCGGCTGAAGTATCGTTAATGGCGAGAATAGCACCACTACCACTGTTTCTTTGAATTGATTGTCCAGCGTAGCGAATTCTTTGGGCAAAACTATAAGCTTGACCGCGTTTAAATTCACTTTTTTGCTGCCACTGATGCATTAACTGAGGCAATTGTTCTTGTAAATCGGGTGGCAGTTCGGGCTTAGATTTGTAAAATTGGTTATTAGCTAAAATAACGACATATTCGTTGCGTGTCGGTGCATAACTAGATATAAATTTATCAAAAAGTCCCAGAGTTGAAAGATAATATTTTTTATCTGCCATGAGATTGAACCGCTCGATTTCCTTAATAATCGAAGCATCGGCTCTAGTTTTGAGGCTATCACAAAAAATTTGCCGCGTTACCTGTAGCGACACCAAGGCCGTACAAGCTGTCAAAAAGAAATACCAAGCTAAAAGCCGCGTCCGAACACCCAAGCGAGGTTTGTAGCACTGGTAATTTCTAGGAGTCATGGAGATGCGGTTTTGGCAAAAGTTTACTTACTACGATATTAGGACTTCGATTCCTCTAATTTCCAAAACTATGCTAAAATAATATTACGTATGCTAAGTAATTATAAAGATGGTTTTAACATCTGATAGTTTTCAAGCAATTTCCAATGACTTGCCGCTGAGTGACAACGCATCGTGGCAGACAGTCATGGCACCTCACAGTGTCGGGTATCGAATTAAGTTACTCTCGCAGTTGTTGACGCGCAAGTTTGCGGAAAAGCTCGAACCGTTTGGACTTACACCGTTTCACTGGTTAGTTTTATGCTGCTTGTGGCAAGAAGACGGTTTGCCGACTTCGAGTATTGGGGACAAATTGCAGCAAGTTGGGGGCACTTTGACAGGTGTAATTGACCGAATGGAGGAACGGAATTTGGTTCGACGCGAACGCGACTCGAAAGACCGACGAATTTGGCGCATCTGGTTAACTGATGCAGGTCGTGAACTTGAAACAATTTTACCACAATCAGCTATTGAGTTACGCGAGGAAGCCATGCAAGGTATTGCCGATGAAGAACGCGAGATGTTTTCGCAAATATTAAACTGTGCGATCGCAAATTTATCTTGATGTCGAGCGAAATTGGTTCGCAGAATTTTGGCGATGAGGATAGATTTGTTTTTGCAGCCCAAACCTTGGGTTAGGTAATATCTTACCTTTGGTCTTACTATATTCATCCAAATAGGTGAAGTCAGATATCGAAGACTTTTTGAATAATAGTACGTACATGAAAGGATAAAGCCTAAAATTGTTCTAGATATATATTACGCATACTAAATAAACGACTTCAAAATAAATATTACAGGGGCAAAATCATGGAAGCTATAAGCACTAATAACTCCAACGGTCGAAACGGACACAAAACTACTGTTGTAATACAGAAACCAATGGTTGCAAATACATCAGATTTAGAAGCTCGCATTGCTGACCCTGCACCGACCCAAACGGGGTTTGTAGTAGCCCCCGAAGCTGACAAAGGTGAGCAAGAAAAAGTTACCTCACCGAAAGCGAAGGGTAAAAAGCCACTCAAATTGATATTGTTCGGGTTGTCCGTGGGTGCGATCGCAGCAGGTGGATTTGGATATCGCTACTGGCAGTTTGCTTCGACGCATCAGGAAACGGACAACGCAACTGTCGCTGGACATATTCACCAAGTGAGTACAAAGATTCCTGGTACTGTGAGCGAAGTCTTGGTAGATGACAACCAACTTGTTAAGCAAGGACAATTACTAATTAAACTCGACGAACGCGACTATCAAAACAAAGTTCAACAAAGCCAAGCAGCATTACAAGCAGCCCAACGGCAAGCACAAGCCGCAGAGGCAAATATAGCCCTAGCTTCGCAGACAACTACCGCCAAAACAACCCAAGCGCAAGGGGATGTCAGCGGTTCAATAGCTGCCATCTCGACAGCACAAGCAGCAGTAGAAGTAGCCAAAGCTGGGATTCCCGCAGCCCAAGCCGAGGTGAGGCAAGAGTCGGCAGGAATACCCGTAGCCCAAGCGCAGGTAGCCCAGGCAGATGCCAACTTGCAAAGAGCTAAAGCCGACTACAACCGTTACAGTGCATTATTCCAGCAGGGTGCCATAGCACGACAACAACTCGACACAGCCAGAGCCAGTTATGATGTGGCAGTAGCGCAAAAAAGTGCTGCCGAACAAGGAGTACAGCAAGCTCAAGCCAAGCTAGCATCGGCACGAGTAGGGGTTGCACGGGCACAATCGCAGCTTGCACAGGCGCAAGAAGGAATAACCACAGCTCAAGCCAAACTTGCAGCATCGAAAGGTGGACTTCAAGAAGCTACAGCAAGAGGACAGCAAACGAGCGTTAATCGAGGACAATATGAAGCTGCAAAAGCCTCGATTACCCAAGCCGAGGCATCGCTTAGAGACGCACAATTACAGCTTTCCTACACCAATATTACCGCACCTGCTGCGGGGCGTACTGGTAAGAAAAACGTCGAAGTCGGTAACCGTGTCCAAGCTGGAACACCTTTGATGGCAGTTGTCAACAATGATTATTGGGTAGTTGCCAACTTCAAAGAAACCCAACTCGAAAACGTGAAACCTGGACAGATGGTAGAGATTAAGCTCGATGCCCTCTCTCACCATCCCTTCAAAGGGCGTGTAGACAGTATTTCACCTGCATCCGGCGCACAATTTTCCTTATTACCACCTGACAATGCGACTGGTAACTTTACCAAAATCGTCCAACGCATCCCTGTAAAAGTAACTTTCGACCCTGCGAGTATTCAAGGATACGACTCGCGGATTACACCAGGGATGTCAGCAGAGGTTAGTGTTGAAGTTAAATAAAAATGAGGGAGTTGGGAGTAGGAAAAAGTTTTTTAATCCTAAACCTCCCCACCTTCCTCTTCCCCCCTACTCCCTAATTCCAAGGTGCTAATACCAGCTTTTAAGTCACACAACTACCGTTTATTCTTTGCCGGACAAGGTATCTCTCTAATTGGGTCTTGGATGACGCAGCTTGCCACGGTTTGGCTAGTCTACCGTTTGACCAACTCTGCTTTAATGTTGGGAGTTGTCGGATTTACCAGTCAGATACCTAGCTTTTTTCTATCTCCCTTTGGGGGTGTATTCGCGGATAGATTTTCTCGCCATCGCACGTTGATTGGTACGCAAATTTTGGCAATGCTGCAATCGTTAACATTGGCAGCACTGGCATTATCGGGAACTATTAAAATTTGGCATATTATTGCTTTGAGCTTGGTTCAGGGTTTTATTAATGCCTTTGATGCACCTGCACGGCAAGCTTTTGTACCCGAATTAATCGAAAAACGCGAAGATTTAGCCAATGCGATCGCAATCAATTCGACAATGTTTAATGGTGCGAGGTTAATCGGGCCAGCAATCGGAGGTTTATTGATAGCACGAGTTGGTGCAGCATATTGCTTTTTGATTGATGGAATAAGCTATATTGCCGTAATCATTGCTTTATTGGCAATGCGAATTCCTAAAAATCGAATTCCCAAAGGTAATGCAAACCCGATACAAAAAATTAAAGAAGGGTTTAAATATGCCTTTGACTTTGCACCCATCCGAGCTATATTATTACTCTCGGCATTAGTTAGTTTATTTGGGATTCAATACACTGTTCTAGTACCTATTTTTGCCGAAGAAATTCTCAAAGGTGGTGCAGAAACATTAGGATTTTTGATGGCAGCTTCAGGGATTGGAGCTTTAGCTGGAGGAATTTATTTAGCCAGTAGAAAAACGGTTATGGGACTTGGAAAATTAATTGTTCTTGCCCCAACAATTTTAGGAATAGGCTTGATTGCCTTTTCGTTCTCCCGATTTCTACCGATTTCCTTATTGACGATGTTATTGGTCGGATTAGGTACAATATTACAAATCGCTTCCAGTAATACAGTTTTACAAACAATCGTTGAAGAAGATAAACGCGGTCGTGTCATGAGCTTATTTACCATGTCATTTCTAGGAATGACACCTTTTGGTAATCTATTAGGAGGAGTATTAGCAGAGCGCATTGGCGCACCCACAACATTGGTAATTGATGGTACTGTTTGTATTTTGGGGTCAATATTCTTTGCCCGACAGTTACCAAAGCTGAAGGAGTTAGTACTTCCTATTTATGAAAAGCGAGGAATTTCTTAAGAACCCGTCACGTCATGGCATCCTGCTTGGGCGAATATATTGTCGAAATTGCTGGATGCCTATCCTACGTGATAATTTTTTTTTACAAAATATTACAAATCTTTTATTAATTCTCCCCTACTCCCTATGAATAATGTAGCGAACAAACCCAGCAACCCTTCAGAAGTAACGCTGCGAACCTGGATTGGTGTGATAGCAAGTATGTTGGGTGCATTTATGGCAGTATTGGATATTCAAATTACTAATGCATCGCTTCAAGAGATTCAAGCAAGTTTAGGAGCAAGTTTAGATGAGGGTTCTTGGATTTCGACTTCATATTTAGTTGCTGAAATTGTTGTTATACCCTTAAGTGGATGGTTATCCAAAGTTTTTTCATTACGACGCTATTTATTAGTAAACACTGCCTTATTTATTGTGTTTTCTATTAGTTGTGCTTCGGCATGGGATTTGAACTCGATGATATTTTTCCGCGCCTTACAAGGGTTTACGGGCGGAGTTTTAATCCCCAGTGCGATGACTGTTGTACTTACAAGTTTACCCGCTTCTAAGCAACCTGTTGGTCTAGCAGTATTTGGTATTACGGCTGTATTTGCACCATCGATTGGGCCAACATTAGGAGGTTGGTTAACTGAAAATTTTAGTTGGCATTATAGCTTTTATCTAAATGTTTTTCCTGGTGCTTTAATGCTGGCTGGGGTGTGGTATGGGATCTATCAACAAAAACCTCAATACGAACTACTAAAACAAGGTGATTGGTGGGGAATTGGGACTATGGCACTTGGCTTAGGTTCCCTACAAATTGTTTTAGAAGAAGGTAGTCGTAAAGATTGGTTTGGTTCGCAAATAATTGTCCGTTTATCTATTATTGCAGTTATTTGTTTATCGTTATTTTTTGCAATCGAGTTAACCCGCAAACAACCATTTATTAATTTACGGCTTTTACGTTACCGTAATTTTGGTTTGGCATCTATTGTTAATGTCTCGCTTGGGGTGGGACTGTACGGTTCGATTTATATTTTGCCGCTATATTTAGCGCAAATTCAAAGATATAATGCATTGCAAATCGGTCAAGTATTAATTTGGGCTGGTGTTCCCCAGTTATTTATTATTCCCTTCCTGCCAAAAATCATGCAACGCATCGACGTGCGATTTATGGTTGCGGTTGGTGTTGCTTTGTTCTCCATTAGTGCATTTATGAATTCTAAGTTGACTTATCAAACTGGATACGACCAGTTAATTTGGTCGCAGCTTGTACGGGCAATAGGACAGCCATTAATTATGATACCGCTGACTTCGATTGCAACTGCGGGTTTGCCGCCAAAAGAAGCAGGTTCAGCGAGTGGTTTATTTAATATGATGCGAAATTTAGGGGGTTCGATGGGAATTGCCGCATTAGCTACTTTGTTGACTAACCGCGAACAATTTCACTCGAATCGATTGGGGGAATCTGTATCATCATTTAGTCCTGAGACTCAAGAGAGAATAAATCAATTGACGCAGTATTTTGCTAGTCGAGGTTCTGCCAACGATACTGCACGCGACCAAGCTATCAAAGCTATTGATAATGTGGTACGTCGTGAGTCTTTTGTGATGGCTTTTAATGATTGTTTTTACTTTATTGCTATTGCTTTATTAATGAGTGGGGTTGCCATTTTGTTCTTTAAGAAGGTTAAGCCTGGTGCTGGTGGCGCAGTTGGGCATTAGGGAATTATTAGATATACGGTACATATGTAGGGGCGCAAGGCCGCAGCGCCCCTAGCTTCGTGTAAAATGACTTTACCTGGCCCGGTTGAGAAACGCTATAATCATAAAATGTAATAATTAGCAATGAAAATTGTCCAAGAGGTATCATTAATTAGTCGCGGTAGCTTTGAAGAATCACAACAGTGGACGGTAATTAAAAATGAAATTAGGAGTGCAATATCATTAATAGTTCACCCTCCAGGTGCATCCGATTTTTCAATTAACCCCGTGGCGCATGGAAATGGTGTTAAGCCAATTAAAAGTGCCTGTATGACAGCGCTTCGAGAAAATTATGGTTGGCAATTAGAAACAAAAATTACTTATTCAACCAAATCACCTGGACGAGTTGATGCTACTAAAGCATTAAACGGACATCGATTTGCTTTAGAATGGGAGACGGGCAATATTTCATCCAGTCATCGTGCTGTTAATAAATTGGTACTTGGATTGTTAAGAGATGTATTTTTAGGTACTGCATTAGTGCTTCCAAGCCGAAAGTTATACCCTTATTTGACTGACAGAATTGGAAATTATGAAGAATTAGAGCCATATTTTGATGTATGGCGTGCAATTAACCTCGATGAAGGATTTTTAGCAATTTTTGTCGTTGAGCATGACGCTATTGATAGCGGTATCCCAACAATTACTAAAGGTACAGATGGACGGGCTTTAATTTAAAGATTGAATATTTATAAAGGTGAAAATAAATCGAGTTGTGTAGAATCTTTGTGTTTTTGTTGTCTTTTAACATTTAGCTTACCCCTCGCGGATTCCCATTCTTCAATATTGCCATTTGCTAAGTCATTCAAGCGTTTAACTGCTGGTTCAACATCACCTATTTCTGACCCTAGCCAATATCTACCAAGTTTTTGTGCGGCATAAAATGTAGTACCAGAACCTCCAAATGGGTCAATAACAATTTGCTCTGGATTTGACGACATTGCAATAATACGTTCTAACATAATCGGAGCCAATTCATTTGCTCCGCGTGTTTTATATTTGCGATGGCGAACTGGTGGAATATCCGACAAAATATCTTCCATTTCAGTCCAAAATGATTCTTCTGTATTATTAGCCTCATCTGCATTCATCCAAACATCTTCAGGTGCATCCCAAATATCCATTAAATTAATACCTTGGGGATTTAATTTTTTGCGGTGTCCTCCATAATCTCGAATTTCACCACCACAATGACGGCAAGCTTGGATTGGTGTATAAACTTTATTAAAAACTGCTGGTTCACCTTTTGTGTAATAAAGTAATCCATAATGAGCAGGAGACATTCGCTTACCACGCGGAAAAGCTTTTGGCATTCGGCAAGAAATCCAATGTCGAAAAAGCATACTATTTTGGTTTAGATATGCACCATATTCTATGCACCATTTAGGTAGGTTAAAAATAAATAGGCTACCACCTGGTTTCAGTATGCGAATGCTTTGACTTAGCCACTGTTTTGACCAGATGAGGTAATCTTCGTCTTTTTTTTGGTCGTTTACATTTTTACCGTAATCTTTGCCAAGATTGAAAGGTGGGTCAGCAAATACTAAATCTACGGATTCATTCGGGAGAGCTTGTAGAAAATTTATACAATCGCCTTGATACAGAATACCGCGATCGCAGCGATAAACCTCGGTTAGTTCTCGATTTATGGTATCTAAAGATGATATGAGGTTAATAAGCGACATTGGGGCTTTCTTAAGTTAAATAAAAATTATTAAATTATTATAACTTTACTGAAGAGTGATTAAAGATAATAATATATTTTAATTTCTTACTTAGAATCATTTAAATATTCTTTATTATCTAAATATGTTTCCAGATTCAGCAGTATTTGTTTCAAATAATTAATTACTTTGCTTTTAATCATTAAAAGTTCATCTGCACTTTTTTCTCTACCCACTTCAGAGAATGATTTAATACCATGTGCTAAATCATTCCGATTCGACTTTATAGTTAATAAATCCTTACCATTTCCTGTCTTCCTAGCATCAGTTTTATATGAAAAACCGTAATCACTAGCTAAATCTTTTATCAATTTACCGTCAATATTCCCGGAAAATAAGTCTTCTTTATCGAAACAAGCAGAAATGATGTCAATGGAAATTGTTGTTATACTGATGAGAAGTTTGTCAGGATTACATTTTTTAATGTTTCTGAGAACTATCTTCTTAATTTCTGGTCGGACTTTATCAAAAGATACTCCTTGAGTACTCAATTCATCAAATATTGCTTCAATTGCATTACGCATCGTCGATTCCACTAAATTGTAAAGTAGTAGAAAACAACTTGCTTTGAGAGTTTTTTCTAAATCTGAGTCTAATTTCTTGATTTTGAGTTTTCCATCCATACCCTCCATACTCAATTTTACTGTTCCCTGTTCTAAGGTTTTGAGAAAAATAAAATATTTGCTAACTTATGCGCGACCGTTCGCTAAAATCTTTAAATAATCTACTTTTCATGACTTTCCTAAAAGGTGGTCGCGCACATATTCGATACGACGAATAACTTTAATTTTGGAACTACTTCCATCCGAGGAACTATGCTTTTTAAATTCATCTGATTCCAGCCATTTTATATCATTAGGTTGAAGATTTTTATTTATGCGTAATGCCAGAGCTACTCCTGCTGAAATTGACTCAAATTTAATATAGGTAGTTGTTTTATCTGTATTTTTGTTTTTACGAAATGCATATGGTAAATATTTTTCGACAAAATCTAACATCGAAAAAAATTCGTTTCGCATTGCCTCAATATTGAGATTTTTATCTTCATTACGTTCCTTAAGGTAGTCACTCAAAAAGGAACTTACTTCACGCGGAAATTTATTGTAATTATTTAGAAATGCGAAGAAACGCAATACAAATTCTTGAGGTTCTCGACTTCGGATAGCGGCATCGGGAAACGAGCATAATCGACGAAATCTAGAATTTTTAGAAAGTTCTTCAACTAAATCTAAGAATGGTCCCCGTAAAATCCCTCTACGTTTTTCCATTTCATTAAGTTCAACACTTCCCGTATTTATTCTTTCAAACAAGTCTCGTCTGACTTCCGCATCAGCATCTTCAGTTAGTTGAATCATCCTTAAAGTAGTGCGTTTGAAGCGTCTTTGACGGGCAAGTGGTAAATCGTCAAATGTAAAACCCTTGAGCTTTTCCAACCTATCCAATCTATCTAATATCAGTTGATTATTGATGAATCTAGCTAAAGTGCGGATGCGTTGTGAACCATCAATTAGTTCTAAACGAGAATCGTTTTCTTCATCTTGAATATCTGCCACAAATATGTAGGGGATTGGCAACCCTAAAAGCACAGACTCAATAAATTTTGATTGTCTTTCTTCATCCCAAGCCATTTCCCGTTGATAATCAGGTATAAATAATTCGTTAGTATCATCATCGATACCATCTAAGTACTTTTGGATCAGTATTTCTATTGGATACTCTTTCGTTTCATAATCAACAGGTTTCTGCTTCTCCCGGATTTCTTCTTCCGCAGCTTCACGCATCTGATCCGTTATTTTTGGCTTCGCTGGCATATTTATTACCTAGACTTATATATTGTGCAGCTTGGGATATGACAAGGGAGAAAATTTTTTTGTCTTACAGCAAAATAAGATACATCGTTATACTCACAAAAGCAAGTGTATTATTGCACCAGTGTTATTAATAAATCTATAGTTTGCACCAAGGATTTTTTATGACTGCTACTTGCCCGCATCATCCGCAGGGGTTTACATGACAATATAAGGCTGTCACAGCAACAAATCAGGCTATTTTGACAAAATTATCCGGAACAGCACTGCTGGTATTTGTAGTTAGGGTTGTTCCTAAAGTACATACCACAGGGCAAAATGCATAAGTTGCTAAACTCAGACGTATATATGTATAGAAGGGTTTAAACCCAACTCAAAATTACTCACTTTATAAAAATTAGGTACAAAATCATGATTAGCTTTACTCAATTCCCCAAACAAAACGATATTCTTTCTCCTGTCCGTCAATGGCTGGATTCAATGGAAGTGAAGAATTCTAAATTTGCACATTCTTTGTGTAAGTTCATTCCTTCGCAATGTCCTTTTGAACGCGATGTACTTGTGTTTGGTAAAAAGTTATTTCACATTCCACCTATGTGTAAATTAAATCCTCTTTACGAACAAGTTGTTGGTTTAAGATTTAAGGCTTTGTGTTATCTTGCTGATGTTTGTGGTGAAGATGTAAGCGCTTATTGCTAACAAAAATAAAATTTATCACATCAAAGCGTAAATAAGGGAAGGTTAAGAGGCTTTGCTTGTGTTGGTTAATGATTGAGGTTTTGATTCACCACATCTAATTAGTATCTTTAAATAATGAACTTTTTCATTATTGTTTGTAACAAGTCTTAATCAGCTATTTTGACGATGTATTGTAAAATTAAAGACACGAAACTACTCATGAGAATAAATGTAAAGAATAATACAAATATCATTTATACTTTGGTTTCGAGCATCTAATTTAGATAAAAAGAGCGCGGAGGTGGCGAGTAGATAGTTAAATAGTATGTAAATTTTGACTGAAAGTTTAGCAGTTTACAGAATAGTTAACAATTAACTAACCAAAAATCGATGACGGCTCATATATTATTGGTTGAAGATGAAGTCAAGCTAGCTCGATTTGTCGAATTAGAACTTGGCTACGAAGGCTATAAAGTGACAGTGACGCACGATGGATTAAGTGGTTTGACTGCTGCAAGGGAGTCGCAACCAGATTTAGTGATTGTAGACTCGATGTTACCGGGTTTGACGGGGTTGGAGATTTGCCGACGGTTACGAACTACTGGCGACCAAGTGCCGGTGATATTATTGACGGCAAAAGATGGGGTTAGCGATCGCGTGGCTGGTTTTGATGCAGGTGCGGATGATTATGTCCTCAAACCCTTCAGTGTTGAGGAATTACTCGCACGAGTCAGGGCACATTTGCGAAGAGATCGTGAAGTTGACCCCGATTTGTTACAATTTGAAGATTTGATATTAAATCGACGCACGCGGGAAGTAAAGCGGGGCAAACGTTCTATCGATTTTACAGCCAAAGAATTTGATTTACTCGACTATTTGCTTGCACATCCGCGACAGGTAATTACACGCGATCGCATTCTCGAATCAGTTTGGGGTTACAATTTTATGGGAGACTCCAACATCATTGAAGTATATATCCGCTACCTGCGAATCAAGCTCGAAGCCGAACACGAAAAGCGCCTCATTCAAACTGTGCGCGGAGTCGGTTACGTATTAAGAGAGTGATATTTAAAACAGTATCAATAGCTAAGAGTAATCCAAGAAATAAATGATCCGTAGGATAGGCATCTCGCCTGTCTTTGTGTATTTATATGACAGTCGGGACACCTATCCTACGGGATTTCTACAAACGATATTTTTTTAATTGGAATACTCTAATACGAAAACAATAATTTATCAAATTTAAAACGTTACGAGTCTAAATATAACCAGATTAAACTCCATCATCTGACTTGGGCAAGTTAATTTTTCACCTTGTATAAATATTGCTGGGGCAGGTATAATACTTGCTACCAGTTTTTTTTGACATGGAAGAAATTACTGAACAAGCAACTAAGGATGAGTTCACACCACCATAATGTTTGAGATCAACCTGCATCAGCAGGTTTTTGCTTGTGCAGCCACACATACAAAAGGGTTTTCTCTACCCCCCCTGACATCCCACACCCCTACACCCCTAATTTACATGTTACGAGAAGAAGCAAGTTGGTTGGCAAGTAATATTTATTCGCTTCCTTCAGACAGTGTATTTCCAATGTTAAATCTTGGTAGTTCGAGTCAATATTTTAGAACCAAAGAACAACCTTGGATAGATGAACTTTTATTCAAACCAGCGGTAAATATGGGTTACTCGATAATTCATGTAGATATTAAGGATGATGTAGGAGTAGACCTAGTTGGAAATTTATACGACCCGATATTTTTACGAAAGATTTCAACATTAAATATCAAATCGGTATTATGCTCTAATCTATTAGAACATGTTTTAAACCGCGAGGAAATCTGTAAAATACTAAGCGAAATCATCCCTAATGCTGGTTATTTATTTGTGACAGTACCTTATAAATACCCTTACCATTGCGACCCAATCGATACAATGTTCCGACCTGAGATAGAGGAATTTAATCAACTTTTCCCAACACTCAAAATCTCTGGAGGAAACATTGTCAAAGGAGGGTGGTTAGTAAAATCAACTACCACAACACCAGCATTATATTTACTAGCAATGATAATTCGCATCATGCTACCTATTTACCAACCTTCAAGATGGTACGATTCAATTCGATATAGTTTATGGCTTTTCCGAGAAATTTCTGCGACTTGTGTTGTTTTAGAAAAATCATTATGAACAATAATTAAGTTTAATTAGACCGGTAGGGGC
>JANNFJ010001194.1:0-5664 GCA_031379725.1 Calothrix sp. OTE_75_metabat_31 | reverse complement strand
CTTTGGGGTGGCGAATTTTTATTCGCAGATTATCGACAATTTCAACGGTTGGCAGCATTTAAGCCAGTAGCGATGATTGGCGGGAAACAAGCTATTTACCAACCTTGGCGTAATACTTATGCTCATTTACTACCGATTTGGTGTCAATTAAAGCAAAATTATCACGATTTAGAATTAATCAGTTTTCTGGAACAAAAACCTCTGAAGTTATTGAATCAACTTATCGAAAACCAAATTAATTCTCCTTTATCTTCATCGGTTGGACGGTTATTTGATGCTGTTGCAGCGGCTATCGGTATTTGTTGGGAGGGATGTAGTTATGAAGGTCAAGCTGCGATTGAACTGGAGGGGTTAATTGATTGTGATGAACAAATAGAATCTTATAATTTTGGAATAATTCAATCAGATAATATTGATTATATTGATTCACAACCGATGTGGTTTGAGTTGCTTGACGATTTATGGCAAATACCTAAATCAGTTATTGCTGCTAAGTTTCATCATGGATTAGTAAATGTAGTTATAGAAATGGTGAAGCATCTTCGACAAACGTATACATTTAATCAAGTTGTTTTAACAGGTGGAGTATTTCAAAACTCTATTTTATTTGAACAAGTCAAAAGTAAATTAAATCAATTAGATATAAATGTTCTTACTCATAGTGTAGTGCCTTGTAATGATGGGGGAATTTCGTTAGGTCAAGCTGTAATTGCCGCAGCAAATCAAGTCAGGCAGGATATCTAACTTACTGGTCTGTGTCATAAGTTATCTTGCTTGCTTCTTGAAGGGTGGGGTTGTTAGATCCCCGACTTCTTAAAGGATACTGTTGGCGAATAAATAGGGGGTCTAACCCCTGATTACCCTGTATCTCTTGATTTAAGTGCGTTTCAACGCACTTGGGCTATTAGCCTTGGAATTACATTCCAAGGCGGGTGGGTGACGCAAAACAAAGGTTTTAAGGGTGAGGGGTTTAACCATTCATGAATTGACCAACAGTATCCGTAAAAGTTGTCGGGGATCTAGTCCTCTCGAATGGATCAAAATTAATGACTATTACCACTACGTGATATTAAACCAGGTCAGGCAGGATGCCTAACTTACATGATATCTATAACTATAATCACGCAATAATAACAAATGTGTTTAGGAATTCCCGGTCAAATTGTTGAAGTTACTGATGTTAAAAAGAAGCTAGCTATAGTCAATGTTGCTGGTGTCAAGCGTCAAGTAAATATTGCCTGTATTGTTGACGAAAATCACTCCCCTGAATCTTGTATTGGGGATTGGGTGTTAGTCCACGTTGGTTTTGCAATGAATCGGATTAATGAGGAGGAAGCGGCTGTAACTATGGAAATTTTGCAAGAATTAGCAGCCATACAATCAGAATTTAGCAATTAATTGATTATTCTAAAATTTTAAATAATTATGAAATATGTTGATGAATATAGAGAAGCAAAAAAGGGAGAAACGTTACTTCTTGAAATCCAAAATTTATCGAAAAAGTTAAATAAACACATTAAAATCATGGAAGTATGTGGCGGACATACCCATTCAATATTTAAATATGGTATCGAAGAAATTTTACCCGATAATATTGAATTAATTCACGGTCCCGGTTGTCCGGTCTGTGTAATGCCAAGAGGAAAATTGGATGATGCAATTTCAATTGCCAAGCAGCCAAATGTAATTTTTACAACTTTTGGCGATACAATGCGGGTTCCTGGTTCCAAATTTAGTTTGTTGCAGGCTGCATCGACAGGTGCGGATATTCGTATGGTTTATTCACCACTAGATAGCTTGCAGATTGCTAGAGAAAACCCCGATAAAGAAGTAGTATTTTTTGGGATTGGATTTGAAACAACTGCACCTAGTACCGCATTAACCATACTGCAAGCAGCCGCAGAAAATATTCAAAATTTCAGCATGTTTTGCAATCACGTTTTAGTGATTCCGGCTTTGAAAGCTTTACTCGATAATCAAGATTTACAACTCGATGGGTTTATTGGGCCCGGTCATGTGAGTATGGTAATTGGTAGCAATCCATATCAATTTATTTCCCAGCAATATCATAAACCAATTGTAGTTTCGGCATTTGAACCTGTTGATATTTTGCAGTCGGTGTGGATGTTGCTACAACAAATCATCGAAAATCGCTGCGAAGTCGAAAACCAATATAGTCGCATTGTCAAAGAAGACGGAAACCAAGTAGCTTTAAATGCGATAAAACAGGTGTTTGATGTCCGAGATAAGTTTGAGTGGAGAGGTTTGGGATATATCCCTGAATCTGGTTTGAGAATTAATGCTGAATATGCAGCTTTCGATGCAGAATTAAAATTTGAAATTAGCAATTCTCAAGTAGCTGACCATAAAGCTTGCCAATGTGGAGAAATTCTCAAAGGTGTAATGAAACCTTGGCAATGCAAGGTATTTGGGACTGCTTGCACACCCGAAAATCCAATTGGTACTTGTATGGTTTCGTCTGAGGGTGCATGTGCTGCTTATTATAAATATGGTCGCTTTTCTAAAAAATTGAAAGTACAAGAACATATTAACTAAAAAACAGGAATAATTGTATTTCTCTCTGCGACTCCGCGCCTCTGCGTGAACTTAACTATATTAAAATACTTAAATTAAAATGGAATATTATGCGTAAAAATCCTCTATTTAATAACATTCAAAAAATACGTCGCGGTCAAGTGCGAGATAAAAATATTACCCTCGCACATGGAAGCGGTGGGAAAGCAATGCGCGATTTAATCGATGATGTCTTTGTTAAAACTTTTGATAATCCAATTCTGGCACAGTTAGAAGACCAGGCAACTTTTGATTTCGCTAGTTTGATGCAATACGGAAATCGTCTGGCTTTAACAACTGATTCCTACGTTGTAGACCCGCTATTTTTCCCAGGTGGTGATATTGGTAAATTAGCTATTAATGGGACAGTAAATGATTTAGCGGTGAGTGGCGCAAAACCTTTATTTCTAACTTGTAGTGTAATTTTAGAAGAAGGATTGCCAGTAGAAATATTACGGCGTGTTGTCACTAGTATGCAGGTTGCGGCAAAGGATGCTGGGGTGCAAATTGTAACTGGTGATACTAAAGTTGTGCATCGAGGTGCTGCTGATAAGTTATTTATTAATACAACTGGAATAGGTGTAATTCCTACAGATGTGAATGTTTCGGTTCAAAATATTCAAGTTGGGGATGTTGTAATTGTTAATGGTGAATTGGGAAGTCATGGTGCTGCCATTTTGGTTGCACGGGGAGAATTGGCAATGGAAACTAATATCGAAAGTGATTGTCAACCGCTAAATGATTTGGTTGCGGCAATTATTGATATTTGTCCGCAAGTTCATGCAATGCGGGATGTCACTAGGGGGGGTTTGGCAACGGTTTTAAATGAGTTTGCTGATGCTGCTGGTGTGGGGATTCGGTTGGATGAGAGTGCGATTTTGGTTAGGGATGAGGTTAGGGGTGTTTGCGAAATTCTGGGTTTAGACCCTTTGTATTTGGCTAATGCGGGTACGTTGGTTGTGGGGGGGGCCGGGGGGGATGCTGATACTGTTTTGGCTGCTATGCGATCGCATTCGGCTGGGAAGGATAGTTGTGTTGTTGGTGAGGTTGTTGAGGGATATGAAGGTTTTGTTTTAATGCGGACTTGTTTTGGTTCGGAACGTGTTGTTGATATGTTGGTTGGTGACCAGTTGCCACGGATTTGTTAGGGAGAAGGAGGAATTAAGATTACGAACCACGGAGGACGCAGAGAACACAGAGGAAGAGAGAAGGGAAGAGGGTGTGGTTAGTAGGATGTGGGGTTTTTATAATAAGTAATTTTTTTATGCATGAGTTGGGTATTACTCAAAATATTGTTGCTATTGTTTCGGAAAATGCACGGGGTCGGAGGGTAAAGCGGGTGTTGTTGGAGATTGGTCGGCTTTCTGCGATTATGCCTGATGCTGTGCGGTTTTGTTTTGATGTTTGTTCGCAAGGGACTGTTTTGGAGGGTGCTTTGTTGGAAATTAAGGAAATATCGGGGTTGGGGTGCTGTCGTAGTTGTGGTAACAATATTGTTTTAGATAAACCTTTTGGTCGCTGTGATTGCGGTAGTTTGGAATTGGATTTGATTGCTGGTGAGGAATTAAAGATAAAAGAGATTGAGATTGAAGATTTATGTGTGTAACTTGTGGCTGTTCGGATGATGGTGATACAAAGGTTACTAATTTGGAAACGGGTGATGTTTCTATGATTCATTTACATGGGGATAATCACCATCATACGCATGTTTTACCTGATGGTACTGTAATTGAGCATTCACATTTAGGGCATGATAATCAGGCTGCTATACATGCTAAGTTATACGGTCGCACTATCTTTTTAGAAGCTGATATTTTAGCGAAAAATAATTTGTTGGCTGCACAAAATCGAGGATGGTTAAAGGGACGAAATATTCAAGCTTTGAATTTAATGAGTTCGCCGGGTTCGGGAAAAACTACGCTTTTAACTCGTACTATCAATGATTTAAAAAAAGAGTTATCTATTAGTGTAATTGAGGGCGACCAAGAAACTATTAATGATGCTAAAAAAATTCAAGATACGGGGTGTAAGGTTGTACAAATAAATACGGGTACGGGTTGCCATTTAGATGCAGCGATGGTGGAACGAGGTTTGCAGGAATTGATGCCACCTTTGGATTCGGTGGTGATGATTGAAAATGTAGGTAATTTAGTTTGTCCAGCTTTATTTGATTTGGGTGAAACGGCAAAGGTGGTGATCTTGTCGGTTACTGAAGGTGAGGATAAACCAATAAAATATCCGCATATTTTTCGGGCTAGCCAAGTGATGATTCTAACTAAGGTTGATTTGTTGCCCTACGTACAATTTGATGTTCAGCGCTGTATTGAATATGTACTCCAGGTGAATCCGCAAATTAAAATTTTTCAGGTTTCGGCATTGACTGGTGTGGGTTTGAGTGATTGGTATGAATGGTTAGTAGGTTAATTTAGCGGTTGCGGGAATGGTTCTTTGGAGTGTGGGAATGGGGGCACAGGAGTCAATTCTAAAGGCTGCGGTGGCTGGTTTGGTGTCTGCTGAAAAACACGGTTCTGCTTACGGGGTTTTTAGTACTGGGTTTGGGTTGGCGTGGTTTTTAGGTAGTATAGTGATGGGAATTTTGTACGATTCTTCGATTAATGCTTTAGTTATTTTTTCCGTGGTGATTCAACTTATTGCTATTTTTATACTTTGGTTTGTGAGTAGGGAAGTCAAAAGTAGGGAGTAAAAAATACTAATATTTAGTAGTGATTAACTTTACTAAGAAAATAGACTATTACCAGTCCATTTTAATGGACTTATGCTATAAGACTGGGACTTACAGTCCCAGGCGGACGAAAGCGTAGTCAAACAAAATGTAACTATTCTGGCGTATTTGCAAAATGTGAATATACAAAATGTGAATATAGAAGGGCGGGGAAACCCCGCCCCTACGACCAATCGATATGTATCATGATTTTTGTGAAAGATTATTAAGGCTAGAAAAGCTCTCGTTTCTAGTATAAAGTTGCAGGTGATGCAATTTTCGATATGAGAAATGACTAGGCATACATTAATAGCGCCACTGCGACGGGCTTACAAAATTGCTCAAGCGTCTATCGAGACTGGAATTCC
>JANNFJ010001175.1:0-5292 GCA_031379725.1 Calothrix sp. OTE_75_metabat_31 | reverse complement strand
AATAGATGCTGACCTAGCAACACCAGCCAGTGAGGGTACATTCGGAACAATCATAGTTGTTCAGGAGATATTCGGAGTCAACGGTCATATTCGAGACGTAACCGAACGAATTGCGAAACTCGGGTATATCGCAATAGCACCAGCAATGTACCAACGCACCGCCCCCGGTTTGGATATTGGTTACAGTCAAGAAGAGATTCAGGTTGGTATCAAATATCTACAACAAGCCAAGCAAGAGGAAATATTGGGCGATATTCAAGCGACTATTACCTACTTAAAAACCCTTCCCAACGTTAAAGCAGAGGCAATCGGTACAATTGGTTTCTGTTTTGGGGGACATGTCGCTTACATGGCAGCAACATTACCCGACATTAAAGCAACAGCATCATTCTACGGTGGTGGAATTGCCACCTCAAGCTTTGGTGGGAATGCTCCAACTATTACCCGTACACCTGAAATTAAAGGTAATATTTACGCATTTTTTGGCAACAAAGATTCATCGATACCCCAAGAACAAAATCAACAAATTGAAACTGAGTTAAAGAAATATCACATTAATCACCGTGTATTTCGCTACGATGCAGAGCATGGATTTTTCTGCGACCAACGCGCTAGTTATAATTCTGCTGCTGCTATCGATGCTTGGGAGCATGTAGTAGAGCTATTTGCTAGTTATCTTTCAGCGTAAAATCCTTTAAAAAGTAGGGAATCTTAACCTCACGACACGCCATGAATAGGGAGCATCTAGTTTTGGCACATTTCTAATTTTGTAGTGCGTAGGCAAAGCCAGTCCCCTTGCAATACTGCGTAGGTTTTGAAGTTTTCCCAAAATTGATCCCCCTAGATCCCCCTTAAAAAGGGGACTTTAAAAGGTTTTTAGCCCCCCTTTTTAAGGGGGTTGGGGGGATCTAAACCAAAACCTACGCAGTATTGAGTCCCCTTGGGACTTAGATGTTCCCTCATATTAAATTGCTAGTTAGGAACAAAAATGAAAATAATCCCAGTTTGCTGGCAACTCTGACTATTGACTGAGGACAATAAGTCGAGTAGTGACCTAAAATTGGATTGAACCTGAGTAAAGTATTTTATTTTACTCCTATTTGCTTTTAAATTTGAGTAAAGTGGCAATGCTGTAGCGATAGCGAATTGCGAAGCGTAAAAATCGTGTAGATACGTTAGATGTAACGTTTCGATTAAGGTAATCGAATAGTATATTTTTAACGCGATTAGCTCAGATTCAAACTTAAGACTTTTGTTAATTTACCGGATAAAGACAGGTTAACAACGAATGCAGTGCTACTACAGTCGGTGCGGAAATAAAGCTAACATTTAACGTGGCATCAAAGCCGGTAAAATCGTCTTTGTTTCTTTTGCCTTATTCCTGGTTCAATCAATAAGGGTCTGCTGAAACCGAATGAACCAATTTGTCAAACTTTAATAATAAACGTTATTACATGCTTTATTTTGTGGTTAAAGCTCAATGCGATGGAAAAAACGCTAAGGATTTTGGTTATAGGTGATGAAGGACTGACGGTATGCCGCACTTTGTTAGAGATTGGTGTGGATATTGAGTTATTCGAGATGAGCGATAAACAAAGTTTAACGCCAAAGGCGGATTGCGTTTTTGATATTTCTCGTCTTGAATCAAATAACTACGACTGCGTTTTTCTCCATTCTCGCCTTAACAACACCGATGTTGTTAGTTTTATTCATCAAATACGCGATTCGGGTCTGAAAGTACCCCTTGTAGTGATTACATCTCTAAAAGACGAAGCTGGTATCGCGTTAATCGAAGCTGGTGCGACTGACTACCTCCATGAATCAAAAGTGTCGCCTGATACATTAACTCTCGTGTTGCGGAATGCAGTTCGGTTGTATGCTACCGAAATGCAATTGCGAGAAAGTAACGAATTACTCAAGAGTCAAAATCAAGAACTCGAAGCACAAAAACAGCAAATCGAACTACAAAAATTTAGGCTTTCAGAGGTGACGCGGCTCAAATCACAGTTCCTGTCCACAATTTCCCACGAATTGCGAACCCCCATGAATGCCATAATTGGATTTTCACAGTTTTTGTTACGCCCAAAATCTGGTCAATTATCGCAGCCACAACACGACATGGTTGACCGGATTGTGAAAAATGGGCAAAATTTACTAACTTTACTCAATGAAATTCTCGATTTCTCTAAGCTGGAGACAGGACAACTGAGTTTAAAACCGCAAATATTTGATATCTCCACAGCTATTAATAGTGTAGTTGCCGAGGTGACACCGCTTGCTGTCGCAAAAAAATTGTCGCTGCAAGTCGAATATGACTTGCAAAACTTGATTACCTACAACGACCCAATGCGGGTTAAGCAAGTTTTAACGAATTTGGTCTCGAATGCGATAAAATTTACCGAATCTGGTGAAGTTTGGGTAAAAATCGAGGAGACACCTGAAAATCGAATTGCGATCGCAGTCGGCGATACTGGAATTGGCATTGATAAGGAACAACAGGAAAATATTTTTGAGGTATTTCGACAAATTGACCAAACCACAACCCGCAAATACCCCGGTACAGGTTTGGGTCTGGCAATTGTCAAAGCTTTTGTGGATATGATGGACGGTGAAATTTCGGTGGAAAGCAAGTTGGGTTACGGTTCAACATTTCGAGTCGAATTACCTCGTCAAGTCCCATCAGTTAAAGAACAACCACAACAACAAAAATCAAACAATACTCCTTTTGGTAAAAAACACCTCCCCAAAGAGCATGATGTTTTTTCCTTTCCTTCAGACAGACCCTAAGTCAGTTGATAGAGGTAATTTATAGAAGGTTAGAGATATAGTCAATAAATATTAAATAAAAATATTTATTTTTCAAAACTCACAATTTATGCTATCGGACGAAGTTTTTACAGATAAAATTCTTGCCGTTGATGATGTTCCTGACAATCTCATCTTGCTGCAAACGATCTTAGAGGTTGAGGGATACGATATTGATATAGTTGGCGATGGAGCTACTGCACTTGAACAAATTGCCGAATCACCGCCGGATTTAATTTTGCTTGATGTGATGATGCCTTTGATGGATGGTTTTGAAGTCACGCGCCGCATCCGCAATCACCCGACTTTACCATATATACCGATTCTGTTATTAACAGCGCATACGGATGCGAGCGTAGTGGAAGGGTTAGATGCAGGTGCAGATGATTTTATTCGCAAACCATTCGACCAAGACGAACTGATGGCACGAGTGCGATCGCTGCTGCGACTCAAGCACAGTTTAGATGCCCAAAGCGCAATGGCAAAAGCGAGGGAAGATTTTGTGTCACGGTTGACCCACGATTTACGGACTCCCCTTGTGGCTTCCGACCGGATGTTAACTTTATTCAAACAAGAAATTTTTTGTCCAATTTCCGCCGAAATGCAACAAGCAATTTCGGCAATGATTCGCAGCAACCATAATTTATTAGGTATGGTGAATACCCTGCTGGAAGTTTCGCGGTTTGAAGCGGGTCAAAAAAAACATGAATTTTGAAACCTGCAATATGGTTGAGATAATTCGAGAAATTGTCCAGGAACTAAGTCCCCTGGCTGAAGAGAAAGAAATTCATGTGAAAATAGATACGAGCAATTTGGAGAAAGTCGGTGACAATGCGGCATTTGTTACAGGCGATCGCATGGAGTTACGGCGAGTGATTGCCAACTTGCTAGGTAATGCAATTAAGTTCACGGATGCAGGTAGCATCACGATTCGTGTTTCGGAAACGTTATTGCCAGTAACTGGTCAAGAAGGAGTAACAATCAAAGTTGAAGATACCGGTTATGGTATCGCGTCCGAAGACCTACCACAACTTTTCGAGCGTTTTCGTCAAGGTAAAAATAAACGTGCTGGCAGTGGTTTAGGGTTACATCTTTCCCACCGTATCGTCGAAACGCATGGTGGCACAATCGAAGCATCATCTGAATTAGGTAGGGGCAGTGTATTTACAGTGCATTTACCTAAAGCTGAAGTTGGGGAGTAATAGTCCATGTCCAACCGTTTTGATGGGTAGTGCGTAGGCAAAGCCAGCCCTTTGGGCTTACATCTTGCTCGCTTTAATATAATACGCGAGCAAGATGCTCGCACTACCAAATTTTTTTATACCCATCAAAACTTATGACACGAACTACTAATTATCGAATGGTTTTATAGTAAGCAATACGTAGACTTTGGACTAAGATGATTAGCGATGCGATCGCCATTAATCCACCCCAAAACCAATAAGGTAAAAATAATTGCTGCTGAATTTGGGCTGTATCGGAAAGTCCTAAGTAGCCGGCGTTATTACTAAATAAATAATCAAGTTGATGATAAGTACTTATACAAGCTTGTACGCCTAGAAATTGAATTACAAAACCTTGTAACCACCTTGTACCTCGAAGCCCAACCGTAAGGATAGCGATACCTAGTATCGGAATAGCAATAATCCCAAACAGCGATCGCACCCAAATTATTGTGGAGATGAGCAGAAACCCACCTAGAATCTTTAAGCTCAAGGAAGCCGTCTGAAATTTGCGTGATGCCAAAATTAAAGCTGCACCTGCTAAGGGCGGCCCCATTGGTCCCGCTGCTGCCACTAAAGCGCGACGAATCGGGTCCCAGTTAGAAGGAACGGCATAAGTTGCAACACCTGAACCATTGCCAAAAATCTCTAACTTCCGAAAATCTCCCCCTAGCAACAAAGCCATTAGTCCATGCGCTATTTCGTGAAACCAAGTTGCCAAAATTGTGAAGGGGTAGAGAATATAATCACCACCAGGGACTTGCCATAGTATTGCAGTTGCGACACTAGCTATGATTAACCAATTTAGCCCCATGCGGTCAGTAACCACTGGGGCTTGTACGAGCAAAGGGTCTGAATTTTTCCAAGGTTCGCTCATATATGTACCTTTACAGCATTTGTTGCCATGCCCAAAAGAAGAATGCGGGTCAGGACAAAGGTTTAAAGGAAAAACCGCTTGGCATCCCTTAAACCCTTTCCTCCTTCTTCACCAATCAATACGAAAATTTCGTAAAATTCTGTGAAAAAATTGCCCAAGGGCATTAAGTTTTTACGCAAAGTCCCACATAATATCTATCGTAACCGGACTATAGGCAAAGGCTACCCAATTAAAGCCTTTTTCTACTCGCCGTAACTCAACGTGATGGTTTTACCCAAATCTAGTTATTGGTGAGGCTGACGATTTATAAATGCTATTACCCAATAGCTAAGTATCAAGTTTCAACAGTTTGAAACAAAAACGTCATCAAATCGCCTTTACCCAAAC
>JANNFJ010000263.1:0-4871 GCA_031379725.1 Calothrix sp. OTE_75_metabat_31 | reverse complement strand
GGTCGTTGTTGGTACGCATCCCGATGGTGTACCACCAGTGATAAACACCGGAGTAAGCAATATTTACAGGGTTTGAGGCTCCAGCTTGGGTAAATGCTTCGATCGCAGGTTTACCAAAGTGGGGGTCCCAAATCGCATGAGCGATGGGACGGATGTGAAGCGGGTCTTTAATCCACTGTTCAAAGTTGCCTTGCCAAGCTACGTGGAACAGGAGACTCGATGTCCATAGGAAAATGATTGCCAGGTGACCGAAGTGAGTAGCAAAAATCTTTTGATAAAGATTTTCTTCGGTCATACCGTCATGGCTTTCAAAATCATTTCCCATTGCCATCGCATACCAGATCCGACGAGTAGTCGGGTCTTGTGCGAGGTCTTGGTTAAATTTTGGAAATTTTGTTGCCATTGGTCTTGATAAATCCTCTAACCTTTAGCCGTCAGCTATTTCTTATAGTTAGGAGTTAGGAGTTAAGAGTTATGAGTTGTAAGTTGTGAGTTGCAAGGTAGAAATATACTTTACTACTCCTAACTTTTAACTCCTCACTTTCCATAACTCCTTACTCCTAACTTATTCGTCAACCCACCGAAAGTATGTGGGCATGGAAGAAGGCCCAGGTGGTGGCAATACCTCCTAAAAGGTAATGTGCAACACCCACTGCACGACCCTGAATAATACTCAGAGCACGAGGTTGAATCGAAGGTGCTACCTTCAATTTGTTATGTGCCCAAACAATCGACTCAATCAACTCTTGCCAGTAGCCGCGACCGCTGAACAAGAACATTAAGCTGAATGCCCAAACAAAGTGAGCGCCTAAGAACATCAAACCATAAGCAGATAATGCACTGCCGTAAGAGTTGATAACTTGTGCTGCTTGTGCCCACAGGAAGTCACGCAACCAACCATTGATGGTGATGGCACTTTGAGCAAAGTTACCACCGGTGATGTGTTCAACCACACCATCTGAGTCTACTGTTCCCCATACATCCGATTGCATTTTCCAACTGAAGTGGAAAATTGCGATGGAAATCGTGTTGTACATCCAGAACAATCCGAGGAACACGTGGTCCCAACCAGATACTTGACATGTACCGCCACGACCCGGACCGTCGCAAGGGAAGCGGAAGCCCAAGTTGGCTTTGTCTGGAATCAGACGCGAACTGCGGGCAAACAAGAACCCTTTGAGGAGAATTAGAACAGTAACGTGAATTTGGAATGCATGGATGTGGTGGATCATAAAGTCCGCCGTACCCAAAGCAATCGGCATCATTGCTACTTTGCCACCAACTGCGACGATACCACCGCCGAAGGCATGGCTGACGACTTGCAATGCGTTAGGTGCAGTAGCACCAGGTGCGACGGTGTGCAGGTTTTGTACCCACTGCGCGAACACTGGCTGCAACTGGATTGCAGTGTCAGAGAACATATCTTGAGGACGACCCAATGCACGCATTGTGTCGTTGTGGATATAAAGTCCGAAGCTGTGGAAGCCAAGGAACATACATACCCAGTTGAGGTGAGAGATAATGGCATCGCGGTGACGAAGTACCCGATCCAACAAGTTGTTTTGGTTAACAACAGGGTCGTAATCTCGCACCATGAAGATTGTTGCGTGTGCTGCACCGCCGACGATGAAGAAAGCGCCAATCCACATGTGGTGGGTGAAAAGACACAGTTGTGTAGCGTAGTCGGTTGCTAAGTACGGATATGGAGGCATCGCGTACATGTGGTGAGCCACAATTATGGTCAACGAACCCAACATGGCAAGGTTAATGCCTAATTGAGCGTGCCATGAGGTGGTCAAGTTTTCGTAGAGTCCTTTATGACCTTCACCTGTGAAGGGGCCTTTGTGGTTCTCTAGGATTTCTTTAATGCTGTGACCGATACCCCAGTTGGTGCGGTACATGTGACCGGCAACGATGAACAATACTGCGATCGCCAAATGGTGATGCGCGATATCAGTCATCCATAAACCGCCAGTGATGGGGTTCAAACCACCTTTGAAGGTTAAAAAGTCAGCATACTGACCCCAATTCAACGTCCAAAATGGTGTCAACCCATTCGTAAAGCTGGGGAATAACTCAACTAACAAGTCTTTGTTCAAGATGAACTCGTGGGGTAGTGGCACATCTTTCACCGCTACACCAGCATCTAATAACTTGTTAATCGGGTTCGAGACGTGAATTAAGTGTCCCGTCCAACCGAGCGAACCACAACCTAGCAATACTGACAAGTGGTGGTTGAGCATCGATTCTACGTTCTGGAACCATTCCAGTTTGGGAGCGCGTTTGTGGTAGTGGAACCAACCAGCAAATAAGAATAAGCCAGCTAATACCAAACCGCCAATCGCGGTGACGTAGAGTTGGAACGAGTTGGTTATACCCCAACCGCGCCAAACTTGGAATAATCCTGAAGTAATTTGGATGCCGTGGAAGCCGCCACCAACATCAGCATTTAATATGTCTTGTCCAACAATTGGCCAAACGACCTGAGCGCTAGGCTTCACGTTAAGAGGGTCGGTTAACCAGGCTTCGTAGTTTGAAAACTTTGCGCCGTGGAAAATCATTCCGCTTAACCACAGTGTCACTATGGCTAGGTGCCCGAAGTGCGCTGCGAATACTTTGCGGGAAATGTCTTCTAAATCGCTTGTATGTGTATCAAAATCGTGGGCGAGGGCGTGAAGGTTCCAAATCCAGGTGGTGGTTTTTGGTCCCTTAGCGAGGGTTCTGTCGAAGTGTCCTGGCTGTCCCCATTTTTCAAATGAGGTTGGCACTGGGTCTTTATCGACAATTACTCTTGCTTTCTTTTCCTCTCGCTCCGGAGGACTAATAGTCATTTGACCTCCTCTCTTAAAAGGGATTGAGGAATCTTAAATACCATTAGGGATCTTTAGTTAAGCTTTTTTCTAGCTTAAACGCTTTTCCAATAATTTGGATGGAAGCGCGAAAAGACTCTATCTGGGTTGTGGTTTCTGTTGAATTATAGAGTGTTATCGCCGACAATGTTCGCAATATTAAGCAGATTTTAACATTAATTAAAAATAGCCGAATTCTTTGTAAATTACGCCTTTCACAGCATTACATCTGGTTCAATTGTCAATACTTTTTTCATTTAATTTACAAAGGTCAACAATTCGCAAATATTATACTTGCTTGGGAACCCACATTCTGGTGACGAGTTATGCTTCGCTTGCTTTCATCTAATTTTATGGTAATTTGCAGTGGCTAATTATACCGATATCGAATTAAATCATGTTTGTAAATTTAAGTTACAAGAACTATTATTTGCCATATCTTTAAGGTAACCAGACCCGGTTGAATACTTCAATGCGATACCACTTTGGCGTTAAGCTAAGATTTAACCTTGGGCTATAGTTTCTTGCATACAGTTTGAGCCACAATAATCTTTACTATGTTAAGAAGTATTACTAGGTGCAAGGCATGGACATACTGATACAGCTATTTTCCAAAGATTTCAAACACCAACGGCAAGCTTTAACATGGTGGAAATGGAACATTCCCAAATCGATACTAATATTGATATTAGTTTTGAGCTTGAGCAGTTGCGGCGATAAAGCTAAGAGCCAGGAGCCATATAATAAGGTTAACGTTCGAGATAATCCTCAACTTACGAATCAAATTTCCGAAGTTTCCCCACCATTGGTTATTCAAGAATTGGGTCGCAGCTTAGAAGCTTATCGACCGCAGGTAAAAATACTCGCACCGCATAATAACGATACTTTCCAAGACGATACGGTCAGCGTCCAATTCGAGGTGAAAGATTTACCAACATTTCAAGACTCGCAGTTTAAACTCGGTCCCCACCTTCATGTCATCCTCGACAACCAGCCGCATACTTCGGTTTACGATACGAACCAGCCTCTAATTTTATCAAATTTGTCTCCTGGAACCCATACATTGCGGGTATTTGCATCACGACCTTGGGATGAAAGCTTTAAAAATGAGGGTGCCTACGCACAAGTAACATTTAATATCTTTACTAAAAGCGACAATAACAACCCCGAACTATCTCAACCATTATTAACTTATAGTAATCCCCAAGGTAACTTTGGTGCAGAACCAATTTTATTAGATTTTTATCTAACTAATGCACCTCTACAAATTAGTGGTAAAGATATTTCTAAAAATGAAATTGGTGATTGGCGGATTCGCTGCACAATAAATAGTGAAAGCTTTGTGATAGAACGGTGGGAGTCGATTTATCTTAAAGGTTTCAAACCTGGAAAGAATTGGGTCAAGCTTGACTTTTTAGATGGCAAGGGAGAGTTAGTAAAAAACGTTTTTAATACCACTATTAGAAGTATTACTTACGAACCGAAAGGTCAAGATACGCTTGCAAAAATTATTCGAGGGGAACTTTCTGCTGACCAGGTACTTCGCATTGTAGACCCTAATTATATAGCGAAAGAACCTATCACAGAGCCAAAACCAATCCCCACCGTTACACCAACTGAACCGACACCCGAAGCACAACAACAAGAAAAACAAGTTATTCCAGAAATCCTGCAACCAACCCCTGATATAACTCAACCAGAGGAATCGAAGGAAGTTCCGTTACAACAACCCAAATCAAAATTGAAAAAAGAGGGTTTTTTCAAACGTCGCCCGATTATTGCACCTGTACCACAACCAATTATTGAACCGACACCCCCTAACGTGACTCCGGATTTACCGGAAATAACTCCCGAAAATATCGAATTACCTGCACTGCAACTGGAAGTAACACCTGAACCTGAAAAAACAACTCCTGTACCCCAGATACAACCAAATCAATCGACTAAATCTAAATTCGGCAAATATTTCCAACGTCGAATTCCAACTCCGGCTGCTACACCTTCTCTAGATTTAAACAAAGG
>JANNFJ010001135.1:0-6972 GCA_031379725.1 Calothrix sp. OTE_75_metabat_31 | reverse complement strand
TTATTTCTCCGTGTCCTCTGCGTCCTCTGTGGTAAGCGCATTCCGCCAACGTTTTCCGTGACTAGTGCGTAAGTCCTAAAGTTAAAAGTTGAAGGGAATAATCATAGGGGTGGGGTTCCCCCACCCTTACGATTATCTTGTTCTTATATCTAAGCGCCTTTAATCGCGTTCGTTTTACGCATACCGCGCTACCTTATTAATAAATAGTTTCTCCAATCGTTTCACCTTGTCGTAAACGCTTATTTTGCTTCTTCCTATAAGCCTATGCCCATATGATACAACTTAAGTTTAAGTGACTTGAAGAATCTATAAAAAGTATTAGTTTTTTAAGAGGCAAAATATTGTAATATACAGATAATTAAATTGCTGAAAGTCAAGTAACAGCCGAACATTTAGCTATTAATACCAATTTTATATGAAGCTGCACATTATTTTGACCCACCCGCGCTTGCGCGCACCCTCCCCGCTAGCGGGGAGGGTTGGGGAGGGGTTCTTTCTATGCATCTTCATAAGTAATTGGTACAAGTATTTTTACTGTCTCAATACTACATACCGTTTTCCGAAATACATTCTACATGTTAGTTCAGTAGAAATAGGCAATTGAATTATATCTAATTGACCAAATGATTTTGCAATACTCCCGTAGGAAGTGCCCGCCATCGCGCTCAAAATACTATCAAAGCAGAAAAAGTTTAAATGTACAGTTAAGCAGCAATATCAAATAGTAGGAATAAACGATTGGAAGTACTTCTAGGTTTTGATGCCAAAATACGCAATTACATGCTGATCTTATTCGCAGCAGGTTTACTATTTTGGTCGAGTATAGGGGCGGTGCTATCAACTTTACCACTTTACATCGAGGATTTGGGCGGATCTAAAGAGCAAGTTGGCATTGTTATGGGCAGTTTTGCCGTCGGTTTATTAATATTTCGTCCTCAATTGGGAGAATTAGCAGACCGACGTAACCGCAAAATTGTTCTACTTATTGGTGCTTTCGTTGCTGCGATCGCACCGTTGGGCTACCAAATATTTACATCAATACCTGGATTAATCGCAGTGCGTGCGTTCCACGGTATTAGTATTGCCGCTTTTACTACAGCTTATGCAGCGCTAGTGTCGGATTTAGCTCCGGCTGAAAATCGCGGTGAAGTGTTGGGTTATATGACTTTGACGGGAGCAGTGGGTTTAGCGCTTGGGCCCGCACTAGGTAATTACATCCAAGAAAATGCTAGCTATACATTATTATTTACAACTACGGCTTCATTAGGCTTACTCTCATTTCTATGCGTGCTGCCAATCGAAAATATTCCTGTACCACAACATTTAGATAATTCCAGTAACGATGTAGGTTTTTGGCAACTGTTATTTAGTGGCAGGATTAGAGTTCCGGCACTGACAATGCTGCTAACTGGGTTAGCAGTGGGTACGTTAAATACTTTTATTCCCTTATTTATTAAATCTATCCATGTAGACTTTAATAGCGGTTGGTTTTACACCATCGCCGCTTTGTCAAGCTTATGTACACGATTTTTTACTAGTAGTGCTAGCGATCGCATTGGTAGGGGTTTATTTGTGACTCTTGGTTTAATTGGTTATACCCTGTCAATGTTGCTACTATGGCAAGCAAGCAACAGTTTATCATTTATTCTATCGGCAATTTTAGAAGGTGCCGGAGGTGGTACAGTTCTTTCTACAGTAGATGTACTCATAGCAGACCGTTCTTTGCCCCAAGAACGGGGACGAATTTTTGCGCTATGTGTAGTTGGGTTTGACTTAGGTATTGCTTTGGCAGGCCCGCTTGGAGGTTCGATTGCTCAACAAGTTGGCTATAATAACATGTTTGGTGTTGCTGGTGGCTTGACTTTATTGGCAGTTTTCATTTTCCTGACTTTATCAAATAAAAGCCTAATCAATTCATTACGTTTTGCTATTGGACGCGGTATTGATGATTATGCTTTTTTAACGGTAAATACGAAGGAAGAGGAAATGGCTTTAGAGTATCCCGTGCTATCTACAAGTGGTATTGCCACTGAATAAGTAGTTACCCTGCCAATACTTGGTATATTGGTATAAGTATTGTAGGGTCTAGACGAAAGTCGTAACGCAGCATTTTTAAAGCTTTGGTGCGTTACTGGGCGAAATGGAAATATGTAAAATTTCGCCAATCGTCGAGAAACTTGCACGGGTATAAATTCGCTTTTCTTCCTCATGTGCTGCCATTAAAAAAGCCACTGTTACCCCCGCTTTAAAAGCTTCCTGCGCTAATCGAGTTGTCAATGCTCCTGCGATACCGCGTCGTCGAAAAGGTTCGCGCACACCAATACCAGCAATCTCTGTTGTTTGATTTTTTGGTGCAGTACAAACACCAGCCCCTACAGCTTCTCCTGTCGCAGCCACACGTGCAAGTACTGCGATTGTACCTGTGGATATACTATCTTTTAAGCGTTTAGCGTCTTCGGTACTGGGTGGAGATGCACCGTAAGCTTCGTGTTGCACCGTCACGGTAGCAAGTATCTCCGCATCTGAAATCGGTAAAATAATTTCGATACCTTTGGGTATAGGAAGGAATTTTTCTGCACCAGCAGCGCAAGTCATCAATGGCAAACGTCCTTCAACAGTGAAACCAGCCGATAACAATACTTCCTCTACAGCAGGCGCTAATTGTGCGATATATTCTAAACGTGGCTTACGTTCTCGCTTTTCATAAGCTCCAATAAGGGCATTTACATCACTGAGTGACGGTGTAGCATCATTATTGGGGATAGCGTAGTTAAGAAAAGGATTAGCGCTGTGACTATTGAAAGTTGCAAGGAACTGTCCAATCTGCTCAGTATCGCGTTGCTGACTTGCCGCAAAGCGTAAATATGATTGAATACGAGACCTCATAAATATTGCCCCTTTAATCTATAATATCTATATAATAATTTTCATCTCAGACTTAAACTATCTAGGAATTGTTCGAGCATTTTTCCTATTTTAAAAACCTTCACTATTCTAAGTTTATTTTGACTGATACGGGTGTACCGGGTGTAATTTTTGATTTATATTTGCCTAATGTTGTAGGGTCAAAGGAAATTTTGACGGGTGGATTCAGATTATAATATTTGGTTTTTGATGGTGGGAGGATGCTTTGGACTTTGCCGTTAAAGGTTTTATTGGTTATGGCGTTGATTTTTATTTGGACTGATTGTCCGGGTTTGATTTTTTTGAGTTGGTCTTCGGGGAAATCTGCGGCTATCCACGGTTTTTGTTGGACTAGTGCCATTAGGGTTTGTCCGGGTTGGATTTTTTGCCCTAGTTGGACTCGTTTGATGTTGATTTTTCCGTTGTTGGGTGCGGTGATTTTGGTGTAATAAAGATGATATTGGGCTGTTTTTAGTTGTGCTTTTGCTAATGCTTCGGCATTTTTGGCAGCTTTGTAACTTGCTTTGCTTACTTCGTATTCTTGTTGATTGAATGCGGTTTCAGCTTGTTGTATAACTTGTTTTTTCTGTTCGGCTAGGTTGGCAATGATTTTTTGTTGTTGGGTTCGTAATTGAGTTAATTTTTTTTCTTCTAGTTGTTTTTGTGCGGCTAATTTTTTATCTTCAGCTTGTTGTGCTGCAATTTGGTTTTGTAAGGCTAATTTTTCTTGTTCAATTTGCTGGGGAGTTAAATTCAGCTGTTTGCTGGTTGTTGGTTGGGTTATTTGAGTCTTATTGATGTTTTGTGCTAACTTAACTTGTGAGAAAGCAAAATTTTCCTGCGCTTGGTTGATTTTTTCTTGCGCTAGCTTAATTTGTGCGTCTAGAAAATTTAGCTGTGCTTGAGTAAGTTTTGTCTGTGCTTGTTTGAATTTTCCCAGATCTGCATTACGTTCTAATAATAACTTGTCATAATTAACTCTAGCTTGATTGAGTGTTTGCAATGATGTAACACCCTTTTGATTAAGCTTAACAAGAAGTTGGTAATCGCTTTCGGTTTTGACAAACTTTGAAGATTGCGATCGCAATTTCACCAAACTCGCTTTAACTTCTCCTCGTGCGGTCAATACTGCCGCATCGTTAGTACCTACAATCTGATGCTGCTTTGTTGCTAGTTTTGCAGTTGCCGCTAGTTTTATGGTTGCAGCTTTGACTTGTTCTTGAACTACTGCCAAAGTTGTCAGCGCTGTTTGCAATTTGGCTTCATAGTCTTTCGGGTCAATCTTTACTAATACTGTGCCCTTCTTAACAAGCTGATTTTCGGCAGCAACGACGGTAGTAACTTCTCCTGTAATTCGGGTATTGACTGCGTAGGTATCGCTAGATACATATGCTTTGCTAGTTTCCTCGTAATTGCGGGTATATAGCCAACGATTTACTAAAGCAATTGCAGTTGCGATCGCACCCGTTGCCAATAACCCGAATAGTATTATTTGCCGCGAACTCAAACCCCCAATTCGCTCTCGAAAAATTGTCTGGCTTGGTTGAGTAACAATTACTCCCTGTTCCAAAACGACAATTTGACTGCTATTAGGATTTGTATCAGCTTGTTTAACTTGCCCCGAAGTGTCTGATTCCATTATTTACCCCGCTACGATTGGTATCGCATCTTGTGCTGAAAATTTTCAGCATGATGCGGTCAAAGAAGCTCATTACTCAGCATCTCACGCTTGGGGACACTTCGGAAGGGGTGTGAGGGTGTAGGGGTGTAGGGTGTGAGAGTAAAGGATAACTAAATAATTTTACCCTTTTCCTTTTTTCCCCTCGACCCCCACATCCCACACCCCTACACCCTTAAGTGATGACGCTTCGTTTATGACAGATTACACTGTGGATAATGGCTAGCCATCATTGCTAAAAACAACACCCGTATTTATATAAACGGCACTGTAAAACATCACTTAAATCGCATCCTACTATATCAAAAGCCAATTATGTCACTCGAACAAGTCAGTTGCAATGATACTACTGATACCACCGATTTAATCATGGGTGTCGGCAATCTCGAACGCAACTTGCAACCTCAAACTGCTCCGGTGGGTGCCCTTGCCAAACGACAAGGAACTATTTCTTCCTTTTTGGCTCCGCTGACTCAACATACTTTTAAACAGGTGGTCACGGAAGTTGAACAAAAATTGATTATTGTTAATCAAACCTTATCGATGCTCGATTCGCAAGGGTTTGAAACAATTCTCCAAGAAATGCTGCATTCGATTACGCTCAAAACAGGGGAGTTATTAGGGGCTGAACGCACAACAATATTTTTATTAGATGAAGAGAAGCAAGAACTCTGGTCAATCGTTGCCGAAGGTGAAGGTGCAAGTTCCTTAGAAATTCGCATCCCCGCCAATAAGGGTATTGCTGGAGAAGTTGCCACACATAAACAAGTTATTAATATCCCCTTTGATTTCTACGATGACCCTCGGTCGGTATTCGCACGAGAACAGGAGAAGCGCACCGGATACCGTACCTATACAATGCTAGCTTTGCCGTTATTAGGAGAACAAGGGCAATTGGTGGCAGTTGTCCAACTGCTTAACAAACTCAAATCGCACCATCATCCTGATGCACCAATTGCCGACCGTATCGATATACGTGGGTTTACAAGTGCCGATGAGCAGTTATTTCAACAATTTGCCCTTTCGATCCGGCTAATTTTGGAGTCGTCCCGTTCATTTTATGTGGCAACACAAAAGCAGCGTGCAGCAGCAGCTTTAATGAAAGCAATTAAGTCACTCTCACAAAGCAATCTCGACTTAGAAGACACCCTCAAACGAGTGATGGATGAGGCAAAAGAGTTAATGAATGCCGACCGGAGTACTTTGTGGTTGTTAGACCGGGATGGTGACCAATTGTGGACGAAAATTACCCAAGATAATGGTTCGACTAGAGAGTTGCGGGTTCCAGTGGGGAAAGGGTTTGTCGGTCAAGTAGCAGCATCAGGCAAGACTTTAAATATTCCCTTTGATTTGTACGAACATCTCGATTCTGGCACTGCTAAACAAATCGACCAACAGAATGGTTACAGAACTTGCAGCTTGTTGTGTATGCCTGTGTTTAATGCTGACCAACAGTTGATTGGAGTAACGCAGCTAGTTAATAAGAAGAAATCGGGCGATTTTCCTCCATACAACCCCGCAAATTGGCCTAAAGCACCCGATTGCTTCCAAGCTAGCTTTGACCGTAACGACGAAGATTTTATGGAAGCGTTTAATATTCAGGCAGGGGTCGCGCTGCAAAATGCACAATTGTTCGATACTGTCAAGCAACAAGAACAAATGCAACGCGATATTTTGCGAAGTCTTTCTAACGGGGTGATTTCCACCGATAAGACGGGTCATATTATTGCTGCCAATGAAAGTGCCAAGCGGATATTGGGGTTAGAAGCCGATTATCGACTCGAAGGGAAATTAATTAGCGATGCGATCGCCATTAAGGAAGGTGATTTTAGTAAGTGGTGTGACGATGCTTTACAAAGTAGGGAGTTGAGGGATACCCAGCAATATTATCCCGACCGGACTTTGGTGATGCCCCAGAAAGAGGAACACAGTATTAATTTATCGATTAACTCCATAGCCGATGCTAACGACCTCTCCTCGGTTCGTGGTGCGCTGATTGTGATGGAGGATATTAGCGATGAGAAGCGACTCAAAAGTACCATGTATCGCTACATGACCCAGGAATTAGCCGAAGAATTACTCAAGCTTGATGATGCCAAGTTGGGCGGCGATCAGGACATGGGCAATGTCGGCGGCCGGGCGGGGGGTGCCATCACCGCGGCCATGTTCTTGAAGCGCTTCACCGCCAAGCTGCGCTGGGCGCACCTCGACATTGCGGCCACCGCCTGGAAATCGGGCGCGGCCAAGGGTGCCACCGGTCGGCCGGTGGGGCTGCTCACGCACTGGGTGCTGTCGCAGGCAAGGTGATGCCCGCCATTGCGAGAGGACGTGAGCGGGCCGAGCGCCGGGCCACCATCGGCCGGAGGCCGATGGTCCTCGTCAGGCACAAA
>JANNFJ010001117.1:0-3597 GCA_031379725.1 Calothrix sp. OTE_75_metabat_31 | reverse complement strand
GGGGTGGGGGGGGTTTATGAAGATTTTTCGTTACTATATTAGTCTAGTCGTAAACCCGCCCTTACAGTCCTTTCCTTTTTTGTTCTCCCCTACACCCTACACCCTTCCCCCCAGTTTTGGGTATGCGTTCAACTTCGGCATAGCCGCTAAAAATTAACTTTTTACCTTCTGTTTCCAAACGGTTTAATCGCATTTTGACTCCATCTAAATCGAAGCGGTCTAAATCAACCATATTGTCTAAAATTTCAGCTAAAGCTAAACCTAAAGTACGTGATATTTCGCGTTGATTTTCGGGTGCAACTTCTAAATCGATTTCGGGGTTTCTAAAAGTAATGCGTCTGCGCTTTTCAATTCCGACTGTCAGTGTCATGCCAATTGGGATTAACTCTCCACTATCCAAATCAGCTTTTGCCATAATTTTCATGCGATTTGCAGGCAAAATCTCGATTTGAATGTCAGTAAACGAAACGGGTTTACCTCCTGATAAACTTGTTAATTCGGGTACTGTAAGGTTGACAAGACGCTTTTTAACTAGTTCTGCACCAAAAGCTTGGTTAATCCCAGCTTCCGATAAAACAACCTGCGCGATCGCTTGCGTCGGTTGTTTGAGTTGTAGCTTTCCACTCAGCACCGAACTAAAATCAATGGCAACCGCATCGGTTTCAAATGAGATCTCCTCGGCTGCGAAATCCTTGCGAATTACTAAACCGCTTCCCTTCATCTTGAAACTGTCGATACTGCCCTGTAGCAGCTTGCTAGAGGGGAAGCAACGTACTATCACTTCGACTGACTCGCTTTTGGTAAACAAATGGCGAATCGTTTGAGTAGCGACTGTGTTGAGCATCCGCTCTCCCCAGTCACCCCCTTTTGGATCTGTTAAACCAGTAAGTCCGCCGAACATTGTGCCTTTGGTGTTTATAGTTTCTTGTCTTCTTGTAACAAAATGTGAAGGATACAGCAAGTGGTATGTCAAATTTTTATATAAGAATTTGAGTGCATTGAGAGGTTGAAACGCTTCATATGTAACAACATAACCCTTTTGAGGGGGTTAAAACTATTTCTATCCATCAGATATTCTACGGTGAAAGTTATTAATTACTTATCAGTTAAAGATTTATGCCTAAAGTTGATTGAAAAATACTTAAAAATATTAAATAAATTAAGCAATCAATCCCCTGGCTAAAAAAACCAGGAGTATTGAATCAAATCGACACGCTGACTATAAACGCTGTAACAAACTTAGACCGTGTGTATCTGTACCGCAGGTAGTATACAAACTATATTCATTTGCTAACTTTTGTACCTGTTCGGTTTCAATGGTGCTGGGTTTCCAAGGGTTGGGGTTATTGTAAGCGTAAAAAGCTTCTACACCATCAATACCTAACCTAGCTGCCGCTGGAATCAAATCGAAGTGGTTTCTTCTGTATCTTGCCGGGTGTGCAAGGACTGCTAAACCTCCAGCTTGGTGGATGGCATTAATGACATTTGCCGCTTGATATTCTGTGCCAGTGGTAATTCGTCGCTGAATGTATGGTTTAATACTGGGGTGTTCGGGATCGAACGCATAACTTAAAATATGAACTTCGATGTTCAATAAATTAGCGTTAATTTCCACACCAGTCCACAGGTGAGGAATGCTTTCACCCGGATTCTTCCACTGCCAATTTTCGAGCCACAATTGTGCTGCTTGATATCCACCGACTGTATGATGGTCGGTAATAGCAAGTCCTTTTAAACCAAATGCGATCGCTTGTTCCATTAATGCACTTGGTTGTAATTTACCATCCGAGAAGACGGTATGCATGTGGAAATTGAACGATTTCGGACAAGTTTGTGCATCAATGTTTTGGAATACTTCCTCTAAGAGTTCTTTGGAAGCAACGGTGTGAGTAATATTTACAGTCATAACCCCCTCATTGATTAATGAGATTTATTCTTAATAGTCTCTTATGTAACATTTACGGCAGATCCCAAATGGGCACTATTAATTAGTGCTATTAGCTATTTTTTATTCACTTCAATGCACATTTTTGCAATATGTTAAGACTACGTTAGCAAATTCCCAGCCAAGCGGTCATGAGTATTTTCGATTCGAGATATTAAATAAAGTCAAAAGTACTGAATTCGGGCACATCGTTAAATACGCAAGTCAAGTTACGGCAAATTCGCCACAAATACGGGCTTTATAAATAATTAGTCTTTTATAAAGTAATGATATCTAATAAAAAAGTATCAAATATATCAGTTTTCAGATGGTAATCCGATTAGTTCTCCTGAACCTAAGATGACTTCTCCGATTGTAAATGCTGTAATCTTTTGGGACTCAAAGTAGGCAATTGTAGCTTGTACTTGTGCGGGTGGTACTAAAACCACAAATCCAATCCCCATATTGAAGGTATTGTACATTGCTTGGGGGCTGACTTCTCCGGTTTGCGCTAACCAGTTAAATAGAGGTGGAATTGTCCAATTGTGAGAGTGAATTTTTATTGATTGATTTTGATTCAAGCAGCGTGGTAAATTCTCCGGCAACCCACCACCTGTGATGTGGGCCATTGCGTGAATTTCTAACCCGGCTTTTTGTGCTGCTAATATCGGTTTAACGTAGATACGGGTAGGGGTCAGGAAAGTTTGGGCTAAAGTTTTTCCTGACAGCACTTCGGGTGTATCATCCCAATCCAAACCTGTCGAATCGATAATTTTTCGTACCAAGCTATAGCCATTGCTGTGAACTCCTGTACTAGGGAGTGCGATCGCAATATCTCCGATTTGAACCTGGGAACCATCAAGCATCAAGCTTTTTTCAACGATTCCCACGCAGAACCCAGCTAAGTCATATTCACCTGCCTGGTAAAATCCAGGCATTTCGGCAGTTTCACCACCTAGTAAAGCGCAACCAGCTTGTTTACAACCATCAGCAATACCAGCGACAACTGCGGTGAGTTGTTCGGGTTCGAGTTTGGCTGTGGCAACATAATCTAAGAAGAATAACGGTTCAGCGCCCGATGTTAGCACATCGTTGACGCACATCGCTACTAGGTCAATACCAACGGTGTCATGACGGTTAAGAGTATGGGCAAGTTTCAGCTTTGTACCGACTCCATCGGTTCCAGATACTAAAACTGGTTCTTTGTAGCCGACCGGAAGTTGGAAGCAACCACCAAACCCACCTAGTCCGCCAATTACTTCGGGTCGGAAGGTACTATGAACTAAATTGCGGATTTGGTTGACAAAAGCTCTACCTGCTTCGACATCAACCCCAGCTTCTCGATAATCCATTCGTCAAAACACCGTCTAATAGTTAGTAGTTAGAAGTTAGAAGTTAGGAGTTAGGAGTTGGGGAAACTCATAATTTAGGACTCTAAACTCATCACTTTAAAATACCTTATTTGTGGTGCCGTTAATTAATTAGTTTGTAAATACTACATATATGGGAAAGGGAGGGGATACCCATTGGTATCAACTTAAGCTCAAACGCTTACCCCACAGTCATTTTACCCCACCCCTTAATCCCCTCCCCGCCTGCGGGGAGGGGAAAAATCCGGTTCCCGGACCGCAGGCGGGGAGGGTTAGGGTGGGGTTCTTCTGGAACTGTACGTT
>JANNFJ010001112.1:0-5604 GCA_031379725.1 Calothrix sp. OTE_75_metabat_31 | reverse complement strand
GTCATAAACAAGCCTTTGGACGGCATATTGCCACCGATCTAAAATCCGATAGCTGAAGAACCCGCTGCAAACTCCCCCTTGGTCGTCCCAATAAGAAATACAAATTTGATGCTTGAGATACCTGACTTTCTTGAGTTTTTGCGCTTTGTAGCCATTAGCGTTTAAAGCTCTGATAATATCAAATGTGTTTAAACGCCAAATTTCTGGTTTAATTTTATTAGCAGCGATCAAGCCTTGCGCTTTGCGGTATTTTCGATTGTGTAACGAACTTGCCATGATGCACCTTCCCCTAAATTATTCGACTGCAAGCTCAACTTCAAAGAATTTACAGGTTAGAATTAATCTGTCTACACTTTTTAATTAGCAATTAAAGCGCTTTGTCAGTTGACAACTCTGTAACTAATAGTATGATTGACATAGAGACTTGTCAATACTGAATTTTAAATGTGTAAAAGTAACAGTTTACTTATCAGCGCTTCGGATGTCTTCGGAGCATTCATACGGGCGATCGCAATACAACAGCAATGGATTTAGAAGCGAGAAAAAAACTAGGGGACGTAATAAAAACGGCTCGTGGCGATTCAATGAGTCAAAGAACATTCGCTAAACAGTTGGGTGTGTCTTACACTACCGTGCAGTTGTGGGAGAAAGGCGAGTCAATCCCAGACATAGGGAATTTAGCGAATATTGCTGATAGAGCAGGTTACACGATAGAGGAGCTTTTGAACTACATCGGTGTTAAGCCGCAACCAAATGCATCAGATGTAAATCAGATTCTTAAACAAATTAGGGTAATGCCCTTGTCAGAAGTGGCTCAAGTTGTTCAAGCGATTGCTAGTAGATTAGCGAATGTATCCGAGTGTTTGGAAGATGAAGCAAAAGCTAGCTAGCTAAGTAATATTATTTATATTTAACTAGAGTAAATTCGATAAAGCAGTACAAAAATACTAAAAGAATGGATTCAGAAGCTAAGAAAAAACTGCTTGAAGTCATAAAAATTGCTCGTGGAACCATGAGCCAGCGAGGTTTTGGCAAGCTTTTGGGCGTGTCGGCAACTGCGGTACAGTTATGGGAAAAAGGCGAGACAATTCCAGATGTCGGTAATTTATCTCAAATCGCAGCGCGAGCGGGATATACGATGGAGGAACTCTTAAATTATTTAGGTCACAAGCCGATTTCTGAAACCTCTGACGTGAACCAAATTGTTAAATATATTAAGTCCATGCCGTTAAATGAAGTAGCAATTATTGGACGTGTTGCAATGGAATTGTTAGCGACCGCCGCAGAATTAACTAAAGATGAAGCAAAGGTTAGTTAATTTAAATTAATAAATACAGTTGAGTAGCCACAGACGCAGTGAACATCGAAAGCCGAGAAAAACTGATTGAAATTATCAAGCAAGCTCGTGGTTCCATGAGCCAGAGGGCTTTTAGCAAACTTTTGGGGTTTCTGCGACTGCTGTACAGTTGTGGGAAAAAGGTGTGAATGTGCCTGATACAGAGTACTTGGCAAAAATTGCGCCGATGGCAGGTTATACATTAGAGGAATTGCTCAACTGTTTCGACGGTAAACCCGTACAAGAAGCTTCTGATTTGAGTATAATTTTGAGGCAAATTAACCATATGCTCATATCACAAGTAGCTCAAGTTGTAACTGCTGGAGTTAATAGACTGGCTGCGGCGGCTGAGTCAGTGGGAGATGAAACAAAGGCTAGTTAGAAGTTTTGTTTTTTGCCTTTTTACTAGTAAATCAATAAGATGGATTTAAAAGCGAGAAAGAAACTAGGGGACGTAATAAAAACGGCTCGTGGCGATTCAATGAGTCAAAGAACATTCGCTAAACAGTTGGGTGTATCTTACACTACCGTGCAGTTGTGGGAAAAAGGTGAGTCAATCCCAGACATAGGGAATTTAGCCAATATTGCGGATAGAGCAGGTTACAGTATAGAAGAGCTTTTAAACTACATCGGTGTTAAGCCACAACCAAATCCATCAGATGTAAATCAGATTCTTAGACAAATAAGGGTTATGCCCATGTCAGAAGTAGCTAAAGTTCTTAAAGCTATTGCGACTAGATTAGAGAGTGCATCTGAATCTTTGGAAGATGAAGTAAAAGCTAACTAGCTAAATAATTTTATTAAAATTTAAATAGAGTAATTTTTTAGAGTAGTGCAAAAATACTAAAAAAGTGAATTCAGATACGTTTTATATATCATTACTTTTTTCATTAATACCTAATTTTTGGTAGGCTTTTTCTATTAACTCTTTTTCATGTTCAGATAACTTGTCCCCAAAATTGTCTTCCAGAGATTTGCAAGCAATTCTAACAATCTTTTTATCTTGATGGCCTGTATAACCAGAATCATAAGTTTCGATAATATTGAATGCTGCGCCTAAATTTTCAGGATTGATCTGGAGAGCAATTTTGAAATACAACAATCCAGATTCATCATCACTATCTGATAAATATGGGGATGAACCTGAAATTATAACTCCCATCATGTTGTATGCGTCTGAGCGCAATGATAAATCATATTCACTATTTTCAGCTATATTTGCAAAAGCTGTGAATGCTTCTTCATAGCATCCCTTCTCAAAAATATTTTCTGCTTCATCAAAAGTAATATTCATTATTTTACTCCTGCATTTTTGACTGCAACTGCTACACAAAAATTATGCCGATTCTAATAGTCTTTGGTACATATATGTATATGAAAGGGCGGGGAGACCCCGCCCCTACAACTAATTTGTGTGCGCTTGATTTTTGTGAAATAGCCTAGTAGTCCATGTCATAAGTTTTGATGGGCTGCTAGATCCCCGACTTCTTAAAGAAGTCGGGGATCTGGTTCTCTCGATGCATGTCAACATTAATTACATAGACCACTAGCCTAATCAAAGATTCATGCGGGTTAATACTGTGATATTTCCGGTAAGGGCTGTTATAACAGATACAGTATAAAAGCCTAGTAGGTGCAGCTATGCCACTCCGTAACTATCCTTCTGATTGGGAATTAGGTAATAATGAGAACTACATGCCTGTTTATTATAAAGGGGCTGTAGCTGGTTTTTTCAAAAAAGAATATTCGGAAACGGTTATCAAAAATTTAAATAGTGATGACCTATTAACTAAGGCTTTAACTAAAGCTTGTACTGATTTAATTCGCCAAACGGGTGGCGATGTTAGTCGGGTAAATGACCTGATGAAGAAGTATTTGAAAATATGCGATCGCCCAAAATTTGGTTCACTGGCAATTGCGTCATTACTGCGTGAACGACAGGAAGAATTAGACTTGGGTGAAAAGGAATTTTCTAAGTTTTGCGATACTTTCAAATTATCGCCTGTGGAATTGAATAATATCTATGCTGGCGAAAATATTGATGATAGTTTGATTGCACCACTATCGCGGATTTTAGGAGTTTCTAAAGATGAGTTACTCAAAGTCCGAGATGGTCGTGAAGACAGTATAGCAGCTTGACATCTGTCGTGAAAAATTAGATCCCCGACTTCATAGAAGTTGCCGGGGATTTGATTCATAATTAAAAATTGATAATATATGCAGCTAAATTTTGTAACCCTTGAAAACAGACAGCCTTTTTTATCGCTTGTTTAAAGAATTTCCTGGTATATTCTTTGAACTTATTGGTGCATCACCTGAAACAGCCGTAAATTACCAGTTTACATCGGTCGAAGTTAAGCAAACCGCATTTCGTATTGATGGAGTATTTCTCCCGGAACAAGGAAGCGAAAACCCGATTTATTTTGCGGAAGTACAGTTTCAAATCGACAAAGAAATCTACTCACGGCTGTTTTCAGAAGTTTATTTATACCTGCACCAGAATAAACCAGAAAATGACTGGCGTGGTGTGATAGTATACCCTACACGCAATTTGGATGTCGGGAATATTTTACATTACCGCGAAAGTTTTACTAGTGGGCGGGTTACTCGTATATATCTTGATGAATTGGGTGAAGCTGCTTCGCTACCGATTGGTATTGCTACGATTAAGTTAGTAATAGCAGAGGAAGATGCAGCAATTACGCAAGCGAGGGAACTAATAAATCGAACTCAGCAGGATATATCTAACCAGGTTCAGCGACGACAGTTACTAGAATTAATTGAGACAATCTTGTTCTACAAATTACCTAGCATGACAAGAAAGGAGATAGAAGCAATGTTTGGCTTAAGCGATCTGAAAAAAACAAAGGTTTATCAAGAAGGTGTTGAAGAAGGAGGATATATTACAAACCGTAGAGCTGTACGCCGATTTTTGGCTATGGGATTGAGCTTTGAGCAAATAGCCGAGGGTTTGAAGTTAAGCGTAGAGGAAGTTAGGAAGTTGTCACAGCAACCGGATGAAGAAGACGACAGCTAATAATTTAAATATCTTTTGCCTCCAATGGTACATTAGGTACTAACTTTGTGGTTAATTTTTGTTAAGATTGACTCGATGCGGAAAATTTCGCTTAACCTACCCATTTGCTACCTTGGAGACACTGGATGCTACGACTCGAACATATCAGTAAAATTTACCCGAATGGTGAAGTTCTCAAGGACGTAAATTGGGAGGTGAAACCAGGCGATCGCATTGGCTTAGTCGGAGTCAATGGTGCAGGTAAGTCTACCCAACTCAAAATCATCAGCGGCGAAGTTGAACCGACTTCGGGAGAAATAGTTCGTCCTGCGAGCCTACACATAGCTTACCTTAACCAAGAGTTTGAAGTCGATCCCACCCGTACTGTCGGTGAGGAATTTTGGACGGTATTTAAAGAAGCCAATCAAGCTCAACTCGCTTTGTCGCAAGTACAACGCGACATGGAAACCGCGACACCCGAAGAACTTGATAAATTAATCGATAAACTAGATAAATTACAGCGTCACTTTGAAGCATTAGATGGTTACGGCTTAGACGCACGTATTGGTAAGATTTTACCCGAAATGGGTTTTCAAATTGAAGATGGCGATCGCTTAGTAAGTGCCTTTAGCGGTGGTTGGCAAATGCGGATGGGTTTAGGTAAGATTTTGCTCCAAGAACCTGATTTGCTGCTGCTGGACGAGCCTACAAACCACCTCGATTTAGAAACAATCGAATGGTTGGAGAATTATTTGCGAAAACTGACCACTCCAATGGTAATAGTGTCGCATGACCGGGAGTTTCTCGACCGCCTCTGCACACAAATCGTTGAAACCGAACGTGGTGTTTCGGCGACGTATTTAGGTAATTATTCCTCGTATTTACAACAAAAAGCTGAAAATCAAGCCGCACAATTAAGCGCATTTGAACGTCAGCAGAAGGAAATTGACAAGCAACAAACGTTTGTTGACAGATTCCGTGCCAGTGCGACACGCAGTACCCAAGCAAAAAGCCGAGAAAAGCAACTCGACAAAATCGAGCGGATCGAAGCACCTACAGGTTCGGTACGGACTTTACATTTTCAGTTTCCACCCGCACCCCGCAGCGGACGCGAAGTTGTGGAAATCAAGAATTTGACCCATATATATGATGACAAAGTTCTCTTCTTGGGAGGGAATTTACTAATTGAAAGGGGGGACAGAATCGCGTTTGTTGCTCCGAACGGGGCAGGAAAATCGACGCTGCTACGCTT
>JANNFJ010001109.1:0-3042 GCA_031379725.1 Calothrix sp. OTE_75_metabat_31 | reverse complement strand
AGATTGGGTTCGCAATCCCAAAACGGTTTTCTTTGAGCATCCCTTAATGCTTGTACACCTGAGTAAGCATTGTTTACCAATAGGTCAAGTTGTCCATTTTGTTCTGAGTCAATGCGTTGAAAAAGCGATTTCACTTGTTCGTCGTCGGTGTGGTCTACAACTATGGGGATGCATACACCTCCAACTTCTTCTACAGCTAATTTAGTGTCGTTAAGACTACCTGACATCCCATCAGTGGCATTCGAGCTATTAAGGCTGCGTCCTGTAATATAGACAGTTGCACCTGCTTCACCAAGTCCGATGGCAATTCCCTTACCAATACCCCGTGTAGCACCTGTGACTAATGTCACTTTTCCCTCAAGGTGTTTCATTTTTCAACTCCCGACTATATTTTTTAATATAACGAGAATAAAGCCCCCATTCGATTTGTCCAATAGAGGCTGCGTTAAATTAAAACAGCTTTGTTATGGCTGTGGTAAATGTTTCATAGGGAGTTACCCCAACAATGGTTTCCATAAGTTCTCCATTTTTGTAAATCATGACTGCAGGGATACTGCGAATGCCTAATCTTTTACTAAGGGTAGGATTCTGGTCAAGGTCTACTTTAAGTACTTTGACACGACCCTCATATTCTTCTGCTAATTTATCCATTAAAGGGGCAATCATCTTACAAGGACCGCACCAAGTTGCCGTGAAATCAAATACAACTAGTTCGTTGCTGGTTAAAAGTGAATCGAATTCCTGTTCCTGAACATATTCAACTGTTTTCATAAATACTCTTTTTTGTAAAGATGCAATATTTTTGGCACGTTCGTTTAACTTTACCGCACTGCATTGGTATTTGGCTCAAATAACAGTAAATTCAAAACTAGGATAATTTTTTGTTACAATGCTTGACAAATTCTACCACTTGCCGGTGGCTAATATTCATTCAGTACGGTTTTCCTTAAAGTGTGAAATGTTGCCGAACCTGCTGAAATAAAATGGCAATATTAAACTTATATAGCTCAATGCATCAGCGTTTATTGCCTTCAAAACCTGGTATAAAATCAAGCAAAGTACTTAATTCTTGACTCATTGTCGATCGTAATTTTTTATTGACATTCATCGATTTTGGTTTAAACTTACAAAGATTATTTAGCCGAGTGTACATACCCGCAGTGATTTAGATAAACTATATTTTGAAAAGGAATTGCATTTCCTAAAAGCAGGTGCAGCCAATCAAAAGCAAAAAGTATAATTTTTTACTTATAACGTAAGGATTACAGATAATGCATGTTCTTAAAAAAGCCATCAAACCAGAAATTTATATATCAGTCCTCCATATTTACCCAACTACTTGGGGGACTGCTGGTGACATTTGTTTAATCCGTGAATCTATAGCCAATGAAAGTGTCTCGAAGTTTATCGGGCACAAAATGCAACTTGCATTGCCAAAAGGGTTGGAACGCGATCGCTTGGCAGGTTGTCCGGTGATAAAAGTTGCGGGTCATGTCGGTGAGGGTCATCCCAAGGACGAAAAGTCCGAATGGGAGGCTTATGTAGGTGTGGATAGAGAACTCGCTTTATCGGCTCTCAAACCTTGGGGTTTCCAGCTAATTGAGCCTGATTGATTGAATATCATTGGTCAGTAGTCAGTTTGTAGGGTGCGTTAGACGCAAGTCGTAACGCACCATTTTTAAGGATTCGGTGCGTTACGAGAAGCGAAGATCGCACCCTACGTATCTTTAAGCGCATTCGCCCTGGCGTTCTGTGTAGGGTAGCGCAGGCTACGCGCTCCAAAAATATGCAGGGGTAGTCCTATAGTAGCATTCGTAGTTTTTGATTCTAATTTTAAATTGATTTGGGCTAAAGATAAATGTAACGGCTTCTTGGGTTCGTACACTATATCTAAATGGAAAGCTCACTTTTGTTGTTCTTTGTTTTGGGATTGGCGATGGGATATCTACTCTCTGGTTCCAAGAGTAGTCTCATTCAAATTAATTTTTATATCAATTTATATTCGAGTCATAACTTTAGTCATAACGGCAACAACAATGGTAACGACAATTTGAGCAATAATACTAATGAAGGTAATTTGATAAATGATGAAAACAGTAATGATGCTAAAAATACCACCGATGGCTAAAAAACTTTATTAAAATTTGGCGTGGTGCTATAGCGTTTCTCAGCCCACTGAGTCACATTCATTTGACACCAAAATCAGGGCGCAATGCCTTGCGCCCCTACATGTATACCTCACCTGGTTGGAAACTGCTATAAATGAATAAGATCGCAGCACAGGCGAGACGTATAAATTTCATTTTAAACCTCATCGGTGGTATGGCGCTTTTTACCATCGAGTAATGCACTTACAGTCATATCACCCATAACGTTAATTGCAGTGCGGCACCGATCTAAAAACCAATCTACCGTTACCAATATAGCTATATACTGCGTCGGCAACCCAACCGATTGAAACACCAGGGTCATTGTCACCAAGCCTGCATTGGGAATATTTGCAGCCCCAACCGAGGCAAAAATCGACGTGAGAACAACTAAAAATTGCTGTCCCAAATTTAAATGCTGCCCTAATACCTGGGAAATAAATAATGCAGACATTGCCTCATACAGTGCCGTCCCATCATTATTAAAGTTTGCCCCAACTAACGCCCCCAATGCAGCCGAAGACTCACGCAAACCGATTTTTTCTTGCAATACCTCGAATGTTACAGGCATTGTCGCACCCGATGAGGAAGTCGAAAAAGCCATTAAAAAAGCATCTGAACCACCACGCAAAAAATCTAAGGGTTTTACCCACGAACCTAATTTTACCCTTGTTAGGTAGTAACAAGCTTGTAATATCAATGCTAGCAATACCGCCAAAATAAATGCACCCAAAGAAATAAACGGTGCAAAACCTTCTTTGGCAATAGTTTTGGCAACAACACCAAAAACAGCCAATGGAACCAAAGCTATTACCCAGTTGAGGATACGAATTACCGCTTCAAATAAAATCCCCACTATATCTTCAATGGGTTTGTATCCTCTTTTACCTTGAGA
>JANNFJ010001091.1:0-1972 GCA_031379725.1 Calothrix sp. OTE_75_metabat_31 | reverse complement strand
GTTTGGGTTGTGGAAGCAGCTTCTTTAACTGCGTTTGCTGGTGCTTCAGTTGTGCCACTGCCACCAGCGTCGGAGGTTTTAGAAGCATCTTGTTGGCAACCAACTGCACCAACTAGTAAAACACTGCTAACTATAAATGGGATGAACTTTTTCATTTTTATCTCCAAATTGGATAACTGAAGCGATTAATTAAAGAATCTGTGGTTGGGTGCAAAATAAAAAAAACATTAAAAACATTTACTCGTTTTGCTCTTTGCTTGGTTATCAAGACGAATCAAAACATCGATTGCATAATCAAATTGTAATTTGAGGCAATGACAACAGGCTAATCCTGGAGGAGTAGAGCATTTAAGTTTTTTTGATTAAATATGCTCCCGATTGAGGATAATTTCAGCATCATTGTATTGTAGTCATCTGGTAATTAAATTAGTATCTGTAAAAAAAAATATGTATTTTAAAATACTCTTTTCCTAAAAACTACCCTGAGATAGAGGTAAAACTAGATTTTTTGGGCAAATTAAAAACCCGGATTGTCAAAGAATCCGGGTTTCTAGTCATCTTGATTATTATGAACCGACAAGTATTGCCGTTAACCTGTTCAAGCTAAATCGTTCAACTTAGTTTGTAAATCGTTCCAACGGACACCTTCTAAACTAGGCAAAACTACAGTTGCTTCACCAACCCGTTCTTGGGGGCCAAGTCCAACTGCTCGCATTCCTGCTGCCAAAGCTGCTTCTACACCAGCTCCTGCATCTTCAAAAACGACACATTCTGATGGTTCAAGACCAATTTCTTTGGCTGCAAATAAAAATAAGTCGGGTGCGGGTTTGGGTTTTTCGACACTGTAACCGTCTGCGATCGCATCCATAAATTTAGCTATTCCCAGCTTTTCGACTACAGGACGAGCATTCTTACTTGCGGAACCGAGAGCAATTTTTATACCAGCTTTACGTAACTCATCTAACAGGTTCAATGCTCCAGGCAATAAATCTGCCTCTGTAATACTTTCTATGGAATCGACGTAATACTTATTTTTACGCTCCATCATTTCTTGAAGCTTTTCTTCAGGGTAATGCTTGTTACCAACAATTTTAAGTAATGACTCCCGACGCGATACACCACGCAATTCTTCATTAGCTTCGCGGTTAAAGGGCAATCCTTCTTCATCTGCCAGCTTCTGCCAAGCGCGATAGTGATACTCGGCAGTATCAGTTATTACTCCGTCTAAATCAAAAATAGCACCACGAATCTCTGGTAGGGGCGCTAGGACTTGCGCCCCTACATCGGTATTTTTAGTTTCGTCTTTCATTTCATTTTCTGCCTTAAGGTCGAATTCGTGCCATTTGCCGCGCCAGTAAACTTGAAATTGTAATCGTTTCCAACCTTGGGGTAAATGAGGTGTGGCAACGGGGCCATCTTCAGTAAGTTTAATTCCACCAAATCCAAACACCACAGCTTGCCAAACTCCACCAGCACTTGCACCATGCACCCCGTCGTTGGCATTGCCACGTACATCTTCAATATCCACCATCGCAGCTTGCATGAAACATTGATATGCTTCTTCAGATTTGCCTAAATCGGAGGCTAAAATCGCATGAATAGCTGGTCCCAGCGAGGAACCATAGGTAATATCGGTGCGAGGTGCGTAGTAATCCCAGTTTTTTTCGACTGCTTCTTGACTGTAGGGAAACTCCTGGGATTCCCGCATTAAATAAAGCAGCATTAATACGTCAGGCTGCTTGAGTACTTGCCGTTTGTTTGCCGCTTCGATGCCGAGAATTGTTTGCATCGATTTGGTGCGGGGTTCGTAATCAGCTAGGTTGATATCTTCGAGTTTAAAAAACCCATCCGATTGTTCGATGAGTTTAGTATTGGGGTCGTAGGGAATCCACAAGTTATCGATGATATCTTGCCACCGCAACTTCCTACTGACTGTTAATTGCAGCTTTTGTTCGAGTTCTTTGGCTTTTTC
>JANNFJ010001042.1:0-16453 GCA_031379725.1 Calothrix sp. OTE_75_metabat_31 | reverse complement strand
GGATTGGTGGCAGGGTGTACCACGTAGTCAAACTCGCGTTTCTCGCTTTGCTCAACTTGCTCCAACTGCTTCATAGTAATACTAATTTTCGTTTTTGCGATCGCTGGTAAAACCCCCTTTGAATTCGCCAACAGTATCCTTGGAGGATGCTGCTGGCGAATCAAGGGTATCACCCCTAAATATTCGCAGCATATAGCCTTCTCGAATGCCCAAAATCCCGCCCTACCATAGAATGGTAGGGCTAATGGTAACGAACGCGAGTGCGTGTCTCCTTGGGACTCAGCCTGCGGTGGCGCAGGCTACCCTGCAAGAAGCCGCTACCGCGTCTATGTTCCGATTAGCACTTACTGCTTCAAGCCTGGGGCGGTTATTCGGGCAAGCGAGGGGTCTAACACTCTATTCGCCAGTGGTATCCTTGGAGAAGTCGGGGATCTAGCTACCTTGTAAGGTGGACATTGCCTATCACCTTAATTAAAAGCAAATATTTTCTTGTATCCACTTTTTAAATGCTTTGAGAGTATTGCTTCTCCCTTCAAGTCTGCTTTGCTCGACAAATCTAGGAATTATTTCTAATATTGGTAAGTTGGGAAAAGTCAAACTGATATCTGATTTAACATACTCACCATTTCGATAAATATCTATTTGAAGATTGCCATTGTCATAACGCCATAATTCTGGGACTCCAAGTTGCTTATAAGCATCCAACTGAGTTTTAGAAGTTACATCAACTTCAATAGCGAGGTCGGGTGGGGGATCAATTGTAAGGTCAATGCGCTCTTTACCAACCATCACAGAATAATTTTTGATATAGAAAGAATCATCAGGTTCTATACCTTGAGCCATATCTTGCCGTTTAAATGTCGATGAGCCAAATGGCTCGCAATCGATTTCCAGTTCATCAAGTAAGATTTTTACTAAATCTCCGATTATAACTTTTACTTTTTCGTGCTTCGGTAACGGCATTCTAATTTCTAAAGTACCCTGACTATATGCCAAACGTGCGGCTCGATGGTCGCCAAGTTCTTCCAAAATCGCTTCAAATTCCTGCCACTTGACATCGTGGAATATTACCCGGTGTCCAGGCGGTACACTTAGTTGTCGTAATTGAAGCGTTACCATTTTTATAATATTTAAAGTTTAACTAAATAGGTCTATTATTACATATAAAAAACACAAGTTAATATTCTCAAGTGTAGTGCCATTCTACACCAAGATAAGGGCGCAATGCCTTGCGCCCCTACATGTGTACCTTACCTGGTTGGGAACTGCTATATGTGTTAGCCTTCGGCGTACTTAAATTATCGCTACTTTCCAATAGCTTCTTAGTCGTATTAACTATAATCTGCGCCGAACCTGTAAAGAAATTGCGGTCAATCGTATTTGGGATATCGTTCGGTTGGTGATAGTACGGAGTTCGTAAATTAGCAGTATCGGTAACAAGAACTGCCCCAACTCCTTGATACCAAAATGGTGCATGGTCGCTGCGTAAAGTATCGGGTGTAAGCAAACCTTTGAGCGGAATTGGTACAGTCAGTACGGCAGGTAACTGAGGGGAGCGAACATTTTGCCTAAAGGAATTGAGTAGCGGTAAATGCTCGGTATCACCAATTACTGCTAAGAAATCACCTTTATCGCTCGGTGGTGTAATCGGTATACCTGTTGGGTATTTTTGACATCCTGGTGTGTAGCAAGCATAACTAACCATATCCATCACAATCACACCCCGCAAGTCTTTCAAGTGCGTTTTTTTTGCTGCAAACGCTCGACTCCCCAATAATCCCGCTTCTTCTTTATCGAATAACACTAATTTTAAAGTGCGTGGTGTCGTTTCCGTTCGCAAAAGTCGGGCAACTTCCAAGACAACCGCAACACCACTAGCGTTATCGTCTGCACCTGGAGACTCAAAAACACTATCATAATGTGCCCCAACTAAAATTATTCCAGCTTGTTTGTCGGTTCCCACACGTTCGGCAACAACATTAACACCCTCGGCAAACCTTTCTAACTTGGGTGTCCAGCCGGATTTTCTCAGTTCGGTAATAATGTAATTGCGAGTACGCGATCGCTCGGCATCAGTATAGCGCTGAAAATTCAAGTTTTGAATATGAGCAAGCAAAGTCTCGCCAGAAACTACGGGAAAACTTACCGCTGCTTCGAGCTTTTGTTGCGGCATTTCAACTTGAATCGTATCTATGGCTTGCGGTTTCTCGAATATGTATTTACTACCTACTGCCAAAAGCGTTATCCCAAACACTAGCACTAGCCAAATCCATTTTTTCATCAAAATTATCCTTTTATATAGCGCTAAATATTGATATTAATTGTCATAAGCATTAGAACAGCGTCAAATTTCTATCACCAATAGTAATAACCAACACAATTGGAGGTTTGACTGTTTGTCTTTTGACAGAACTGAAAAAATTACTTAAAGTTCCTGATGGTATTTAAAGAATCTATTAATAGCATCTACATAAATTAATAAAAATATTTTCTTATTGCTAACATGTTAGATTTTTGGCTCATCATGTCCCTGGGTTTTCTGGGGAGTTTTGGACATTGTGTGGGGATGTGCAGTCCTCTGACGGTAGCATTTTCCCTAGGACAACATCAAAATACACCTAATTTACGACAGCAATTACAATTTCATATTTTACTCAACCTGGGCAGGTTGCTGAGTTATACGCTTGTTGGTGTAGGAATTGGGGGTTTAGGTTCGGTGTTGCTAGCTGGAGGACAAATGGCAGGAGTTGGTAGTGAATTGCGGCGCTGGGTAGCAATTATTACAGGCTTGATGTTGATTTGGTTCGGATTAAGACAAATTAATCCTAACTTATTACCCCGCATCCCTTTACTGCATAGCAATTTACATAACCGTTTGAGTACAGCAATGGTCAAACTTTCCTTTAATTTGCAGTGGTGGACACCTGCTTTATTGGGAATGACTTGGGGATTGATGCCTTGTGGCTTTTTATATGCAGCCCAAATCAAAGCAGCGGAAACTAGCGACTTAGTTGGAGGTGGTTTGACAATGCTAGCGTTTGGGTTAGGAACTTTACCAACGATGCTAACGGTGGGTGTATCGACATCATTTTTGAGTAAAGATAAACGCAGTCAGTTATTTAGGATGGGTGGTTGGGTAACGGTTGCGATTGGTGCGATCGCGCTGTTACGAACTGGCGATACAATGGTGGATTACACGGGACATGCTGCTTTATTGTGTTTGATGTTAGCGCTGATTGCACGTCCTGTTAGCGATTTTTGGGCAGCACCTTTACGTTACCGTCGTGGGTTAGGTGTAGGTGCTTACGTGCTTTCTGTGGCACATACTACTCATATGATGGAACATTCGCTGCAATGGAATTTTCAGGCTTTTTGGTTTTTACCATTAGAGTTTCAATGGGCAATAGTTGCGGGTGGTGTGGCATTAATATTGATGACACCTGCTGCACTGACTAGTTTTGATGTAATGCAAAAAAAGTTGGGTAAATATTGGCGAAAAATTCATTTACTCGGAGTTCTGGCGTTAATATTTACTTCAATTCATGCGGTTGTAATTGGTTCGCATTATTTAGGTTCATTGCAAACTACTTTCGGGCATCAATTAGCAGCGATTTTACTAGGAATAATAACTTTTGCAATTTTATTATTACGTTTACGAACACCAAAATGAAAAATCAAAAATATTCTTTCCTTCTCTTTCTCTTCCTCTTCTCCCTACTCAATAATGGGCGCAATGCCTTGCGCCCCTACGGATTACTCCCTATACTCCCCGCATCTGCCCACAAAGTCAAAATTGCCGAAGATGTTGGTGCAACATTACATATCGAACCTAACGATAATCCTCGTGCAGGTGAACCAGCACAAGCTTGGTTTGCATTAACTCGTAAAGGTGGTAAAGCGATACCTTTGAGTGAATGTAACTGTCAATTATCGGTATTTAGCGAACCTCGTAAACCTAACGAATCAGCATTAGTCAAACCAAACTTAAAAGCGGTTGTTGCCGAAAAATATCAAGGGATACCGGGTGCAGATATTACATTTCCTAAACCCGGTGCTTATCAATTACAGTTAATCGGAAAACCCGCAAATGGTGAAGGTTTTAAACCGTTTGAATTCAAGTTTGAAGTAACTGTTGCTGCGGGTACTTCGCAACCAATACCAACTGTAATTAACAGTAGTAAGGTTGAATCACAATTACAAGAAACTGCAACTAATTCCAATAGTCCCTCATTTTTACCATTTTTTTTCGCTGGCTTATTTGTTATGCTTATCCCAGGTATTATTGTTACTATGTTACGAAAAAAAAGAAATTAGCAGAAGTTTTGAATTTAGAAACTAATATTATGAGTGTCTTTTGTGTTTACTAACGATATTTAAAGGGCGGGGAGACCCCGCCCCTACGACTGGCTAAAATTTAAACAAAAAGATCGGGTTTACAGGTTTTTTTGAGGAAATAAATAGCCCAGTTATATGCTAAACATGTCGCTTTTGATGCCAACTCCACGCATGAGTAAGTATATTTTCTAGGTCAGCATACTTGGGTTCCCAACCTAAAATTTGTCTGGCTTTGTCACCGCTACCAATCAGCGCAGGTGGGTCTCCAGGACGGCGATCGCACTCCACTACCTTTATCTGTTTGCCTGTGATTTTTGTTGCAGTGTCAATCACTTCACGCACTGAGAACCCGCTACCATTACCCAAATTAAAAACCGCGCTGTCATTACCTTTTAATAAATATTCCAACCCCAATACGTGAGCATCTGCCAAATCACTGACATGGATGTAATCTCGAATACAAGTGCCATCGGGTGTAGGATAATCAGTCCCAAAAATTGAAACCGATTCGCGCTTGCCAAGGGCAGTTTGTAAGACCAAGGGGATAAGGTGGGTTTCGGGGTTGTGGTCTTCGCCTAAGCTGCCACTGGGGTCTGCACCAGCAGCGTTAAAGTAGCGGAAGCGCACCGATTTAAGCTTGTAAGCAGCATCAAAGTCAGTGAGGATGCGTTCCACCATTAACTTAGTCGCACCGTAGGGATTGATCGGATTTTGGGGGTGGTCTTCGGGAATTGGGACTTCAATGGGCACGCCATATGTTGCACAAGTTGACGAAAATACAAAATTCTTAATAGATGCCGCTTCCATTGCCTCCAGTAATGTCAACGTCCCCGTGACGTTATTGCGGTAATATTTTGCTGGGTCGCTTACTGATTCACCTACGTATGCGTATGCCGAAAAATGCATGACAGCAGCGAATTGTCGCTTTGTAAAAAGTGCATCGAGTAGGGGCCGGTCGTTTGTATCGCCGACTACTAACTCTACCTGTAAAACCGAATCTACTAAGTCTTGATGTCCGTACACCAAGTTATCAAGGATTACAACCTCGTAACCTGCTCGTTTGAGCGCAAGCACTGTATGGGAACCAATGTATCCAGCCCCTCCTGTTACTAGAATTGCAGTCTTTCCAGAGGACATAGCTTTTCCTTTTATATTCACGACTATTTAATAAATCTAATTTAAAGCAGGCAAAATGCTGAAGAATAATATTACAAAATACGAGCGCTGTGCAAGAATTTGCTCTAAAATCACTACGACGGTAGTCTTTGTGCGTGAGGGAGTCATCCCCCGTGTGGAGTCACCGACCTTGAGGCAGTGGTATGGTGAGGAGTTACTTGCAGTCGTGTATAAGTCCTATTACAATTTGACGGTAATAATTAATCAGTTGTCCAAAACCTCTAACTTAACCGCATTCTTTAATTTGAGAGTAAATATATGTTGTTTCAAACGTTAAGCCGGGTACTTCTATGGTTGCTTCTCGGTACTATCATTTATTCCTTGTTTCAAAGATTTTATCCTTCGGGGTCTTTTTTCGGACGGCTGGTTTTAGCAGTCCTATTGATGGTTGTACTGCTGTCGTTCTTTAACCCTGGTGGGTCGGGAGCAGTTGTTTCTCCCTTGTGGCAGGTGTTATCGTTCCCCCTCAAACCGCTGGGTGCCTCAATTTTATTAATGATTTTCGCTGCTCAACGCATGAAGGACGGCGGACTCACCAAACCAGGTGGATACTTATTAGGTTGGGCATTAACAATTTTGTTAATAGCAAGTACCCCAGCATTTGCATACTTTCTTGTCAACCCTCGTTTGACTGCAATGCTGCCAGAAGGACAGTCATCACAAACAATCGTTGCCTTGAGTGGTACTAATGATGTTAGTGGTTTCGTTAGCGGTACTGTCAGCAGCGATATCAACAATGGATTGAACTTGTTAAGTGCCCGTCCTGCCTTGCTGGCTCAATCAACACCTGCTGAAGTTGCTCAACGCAGACAGGTTGTACTTCAAGATTTCGTTCCTAATGCTCAAACTCTTTCACAGACAAGCCAAGTCTGGGATGATTATCTCGTTTATATTTTTGGTTTTGTACGCGGCGGCCGTTAATTTGTAACGCCCACGTTAAGACTTTATTTGAAAGTGAATCTATTTGCAAAGCCACGCCTCCGTGGCTTGTTTTATTATACAAATACGAAATATTCAGCATTTGATTTGATAACTGTCAAAATATAAGAACTGTCCAATTAAAAAATAACCAAATTTTCAATCCCGTAGCGTGGGCATTCTGCCTGCGCGTAGAAAAAAAGAACAAGCGAGACGCTTATCCTACACAATAATTAATTTTTGGCGAAACTGCGGCAATGGCAACATCACGAAGGCTAGCGAAACTGGGTGCTTACTTACTTCCGCACTGGCGCGAAGCATCATTAGGGGTTATTACATTATTAATTGTCAACGGCTTGGGTGTCTATATTCCCTTGTTGATTCGTTCGGCAGTTGACAAGCTGTCTGTTGAATTTACTCTCAACGAGGTATTGCGTTACGTAGTGCCAATTGTGCTTTTCACTTGTGCGATGTGGTTGATTCGCATGGCTTCGCGGATTTGGTTGTTTGGTGTCGGACGGCAAGTTGAATTTGACCTCAAGCAAACGATATTTGAGCATTTGCTGACATTAGAACCGTCATATTTTGCGACTAACAGGGCAGGGGATTTAATTAGTCGGGCAACGAGTGATGTCGATAATATTCGGCGGTTATTGGGTTTTGCGGTTTTGAGTTTGGCGAATACGGTGTTTGCCTACACGCTCACATTACCCATCATGCTCAGTATCAGCTTTGACTTGACCTTGGCATCAGTGGCAGTGTATCCACTGATGTTTTTACTGGTGCATCTATTTAGCGATCGCATTCGCAACCAACAAGCAAGAGTCCAAGAAAAAATCTCCGATATTAGCGAACTCATCCAAGAAGACATTAGCGGTATTTCCTTAATAAAAATTTACGCGCAGGAAGATAACGAACGTCGAGCTTTTGCCGAAAAAAATCGCATCCTGCTTTCTTCAAGTATTCAATTAGCAAAAACTCGAAATACTATCTTTCCGCTGATTGGTGGTTTAGCTAGCGTCAGTTCGTTGATAATTATTTGGTTGGGTGCGACACGGATTGCCCAAGGGGTTTTAGGAGTAGGTGATTTTGTCGCACTTTTGATATACGTCGAAAGGTTAGTTTTTCCCACGGCATTACTCGGATTTACCATCACAGCTTACCAGCGGGGTGAGGTTAGTATCGACCGGATTGAGGCAATTCTCTCAACCCAACCCAAAATCAACGACGCACCAACTGCTATTCACATTGCACCCGAACATGTCAAAGGCAAAGTTACAGCCAAGCTTTTTAGCTTTAGTTATCCAGGTGCAAAAACTCCCGCATTAGACGACGTTAGCTTTAATATCGAAGCGGGTGAAACCATCTCGATTGTTGGGGCAATTGGTTCGGGGAAAACAACTTTGGCAAACTCGTTACCGAGACTTCTCGATATTGCCCCCGGACAATTGTATTTAGATGGGGTGGACATTACCAAAATCAAATTGTCAGACCTGCGAAGTGCGATCGCCTATGTTCCCCAGGAGAGTTTTCTATTTAGCACCACCATCAACAATAATATTCGCTATGCTGACCCTGTAGCTGATTTTCACGAAGTTGAAACCGCTGCAAAAACTGCCCAAATTCACCCCGAAATTCTCAACTTTCCCCAAAAATACGAAACCATCGTCGGAGAACGGGGAATAACCCTTTCTGGAGGACAGCGGCAGCGTACAGCCCTTGCTCGTGCGATGCTGGTAGATGCTCCGGTGTTAATTTTGGATGATGCACTATCAAGCGTTGATAATCAAACGGCTACGGCGATTTTACGCAACCTTTCGGGTGGGACGCAGAAAAAGACAGTGATTTTTATTACGCACCAGCTATCGGCGGCTGCGGCTGCTGACCGCATTTTTGTGATGGAGAAGGGGCGAATTGTCCAAATTGGTACGCACCTAGATTTGGTACAAAAAGAAGGTCTATATCGGACTTTGTGGAGTCAGCACCAAGTCGAGGAGTTGTTGCATTAGGAGGGATGGGGGGGTATCCCTGTCAAGGTAGGTAAAAACTGGTCTTAAATGTCAAGTTTTTTCCTACCTTCGTGCCCTTTGTGCCCTTTGTGGTTCAAAAGGAAGTTTTTTAACCACAAAGGACACAAAGGACACAAAGTAAGGAATTTTTTTTGATATCACTTAAGATGTGTTGTAGGGGTGAAGGGGTCAGCATGACAGTTTGGTCACTTTTTTACTTGGAATGCTCTAAAATGGCTCAAGTTATTCCAGCAAAAGATATTACTTTAGCTCGCGTACTTTATAAACCGAGCAAGATGCTCGCACTACTGTAAGCTTGGTAGGGTGCGTTATTATCCGTAACGCACCCTAAAATTAAAATTCAACTAGCCATCGCAATTTCCACTTCTACTTGATCGAACTCTTGATTACTTTCTTCCCCTGACTTCAAATCAAATTCATAACAATGGTTTTGCCATTGTAACTTGAACTGCAAGCGCTTCCATGTCGGGGGAAGATTGGGACAAGCAATGGGGCCCAAGGGAGTCATACGAATCCCAGCAAACCCAAATACCACAGCTTGCCAAACTCCACCTGCACTTGCTGCGTGAATTCCTTCGGATGCGTTGCTGCGGGTGTCTTCCAAATCGACTAAGGCAGCTCGTAAAAAGTGCGTATAGGCTTCCGCAGGCTGATTTAAATCACACGCTACAATTGCGTGAATTGCAGGGCCCAATGAAGAACCATAGGTATGGTCGGTGCGAGGACTGTAGTAATCCCAATTGTTTTGGAGGATTTTTTGGTCGTAATCTAACGACGGCATATTATCGCGTAGTAAATATAGCAACATCAACACATCGGGCTGTTTGAGAATTTGCTTTTGACTAGTAGCTTCGATTCCCAACAATCCTTGCATTGATTTGGTACGGGGTTCATAGGACAGTAAATCGACATCTTCGAGTTCAAAAAAGCCCTCGAATTGTTCAATCAAACCACTTTGTGCATTTTGATTGATATATAATCCTTCTTGGATGGACATCCAGCGATCGCGTCTTGCATCATCTAAACCGAGTTGTTGCGCCAATGTTGCGGCAGTATCGGGGTAATTGTCCTCTAACCATTGCCATATTTGTAATGCCGACTGCAAATGCCACCGAACCATGATATTAGTAAAGGCATTATTATTGATGGAATCGTGATTTTCGTCGGGGCCAATGACGTTGAGGATATCATAACCACAACGTTTGGAATTCCATTCAACGCGACTTTCCCAAAATTTCGCAGTATCGAGGATAATTTCCGCACCTCTTTCATGCATCCAATTATTATCGCCTGTAGCTTTCCAATATTGCCAAATTGCATAGGCAACATCGGTACTAATATGGACTTCAATATCACCGCACCAGATGCGAATCGGTTCACCTGCGGCATTTTGTACCCAACGGGGGGTAGTTTCATCCCCAGTATCGGCACTTTCCCAAGCATACATCGCTCCTTTGTACCCTGCTTCAATGGCTTTGCGACGTGCCCCAGCTAAAGTATGATAGCGGTACGAAAGTAAATTACGTGCGATCGCAGGCTGAGTAAGACTGAAAAACGGTAGCGCAAAAATTTCGGTATCCCAGAAAATGTGTCCTCGATAAGCAAATCCCGAAAGGGTTTTGGGAGGAATACTCACCCGTTCATCATGACGAGGTGCTGCTGCGAGAAGTTGGAACAAGTTGAAACGGACGCTTAATTGCGCTTCGATATCGCCTTCGATAATAATATCGCTATTTTCCCAGACTTGTGCCCATGCAGCGATGTGAGCAGCTAATAATGTTGTATAGTTAGGTAATTCTGATAGACGCTTGCTTGCCGAGAAAAACGGGTTTTCGGTTTCCCGTGATGTAAATATAGTGACGATTTTCTCTAAAGATATAGTTTGACCTGGTACGCAATCAACAGATTTTGATGTGACATGTTTACCCTCAACTACTAATTGGGCTGCCATACCCAATTGAATTTGAGAATGAATAGTTTGACTGTGCAACCAAATCGAATTATCTGTACTGCCTGACTCTAAAGTTTGCCAATGCTTAATTCCTTCATTAGTAATCGGGGAAGCATCGAATCCGATTTCCACAGAAATATTACCAGTAAAATCGACCGAAGTAATTTGACAGCGAATTGCCATCACGTGACAATCTGCAAAACTGGCGAATCGCTCGAAGTGTAAATCTATTGTATGACCTGATGGGGAACACCACCGCACTTCCCGACTTAACAAACCCAATCGCAAATCAAGACGACGTTCGTAATGGAGAATTTTTCCTGCATCCAAGCGAAAACTTTCCCCATCAAGCTTGATAATTAGAGGTAGCCAATTAGGGGCTATAGCAAGTTCTTTTGTACCGACAGGAACATCATCATAAACCCCATTAATATAAGTCGCCGCACAATCACCGGGATAACCTTCTACAAATGTACCGCGTGTACCAAGATACCCATTACTCAATGTAAATACGGTTTCTTTATGATGTAACTTATGAGGGTTAAATTCTGTTTCGATAATATTCCAAGCATCGGGAACTTCGGAATCTTGCAGCGAATATTGTACTGAACCCTGAACCGAGAAATTAAGCATAGCGCAACACTAACAATTAGTTTACTGTGGCTCGGACGAAAAACCGCAAAAATACAAGGGGAAGCGATACCCCTGGAAGGGGTTGCCAAGGGCATCGCGCAAGCGAACCTTCGGTTTATCGCTTTGTCTTCTTTCCCCGCTGTATCGCTCGAAATTTAGCCTTTTACCCTAAATAGGCATTTTTGACTAAATTAAATTCTCATCTTCATCCCTCTATAGATAGGTTTCCTTAATTACTCAAATAAAAACTAATAATCTTTAAAAACTATGAAAAACGAAATATTTCGTTATATCTCTTAAAAAATTACACAACTTAATTTACAAAACTTAAATTGAGGGAGTAGGAGTTAGAGTATTCCAATTAAAAAAATATTCAAAAAAACTCGTAGGATAGGCGTCTCGCCTGTCATTATATTTGTAAGATAGGTGTCTCGCCTGTCTTACGGATCATTTATTTCTTGGATGACTCTTAGGAGTTAGGAGTTAATTATTTTTTCCCCCTCTCTTCCCCCTTACTCCCTACTCCCCTTCCCTACTCAAGTCCAATATAAAACCTTAGCATAACTAAAACGTCGTTGAATCTCGCTTTCAAAAAATTGGCGTAACTTCTTCATCGTGTCGCTATCATACACATACTTAGTACCGCCAAACTTATTCCGCTTAGTAGTGCGCTTTTCCTCATCCATGTCCAACTTAGAATAGGGATACCAAGACTGTAAAACTTCCTTGGAACCAGGTGTAAACCGATGAGAAATTAACTCGAAAGTCAAATCGCAATCAAAATCAAGCGCTTCGCTAATTTGGTCAAATAACTGACCGTAATGCATCTGCCAATCATCTATCGGCATAATCGGGGCAATCACCAACCCAACCGGATAGCCACCACCACCACTTGCACGAGGTAATGCTAGCTTTCGCAATGCCATCAACCGTGATGCAACAGTCGCTGTACCACCCTCAAACCGTCCCGAAATCGGTGCAGCATTGACACTGAATCGGCAGCGTGTATGACCGTTGTGAGGCAAATCAAGCAAAGGTTCAACCGCATCAAACTTCGACACCCAGCGTAAATATCCATCACTGCGAGTCCCAAAATAACGAATCGATTCGGCAAGACTACCCGTGAGATGCTCAATACCCAGAGGGTCTGTATAACAGCTAACCTCGAAACTCGTAGGGGTATCTGGGCGTTCGTAGGCAGCGAGATTGTCCAAAATTTGGGGTAAATTAGCAAAAACGCGAATTACAGGCGGGCCTTGCAAGCTACCTGCCAAGTAGCAATATTGACAATGAGCGGGACAACCCTCAGCAAGGTGATATTGCCAGTCAGCCGAAGGTGGAATCGGACTGAGTTTGAGCGAACTGGGTGGAGAAGTTACCACTGCTAAGGTACGCTTAGAGATATCATACGTATCGCGTTCCGATTCACCCCGCAAACCAGTTAGACGATTGCGCGGTAACTCCGATACTGGTAAATTAAGCGCAAGTACCCTTTGTTTTATTTGCTGTCCCCAAGGTTCATCCAGCGCTGCGGGTGTAAATAAAACCTGTTCGGGCATCCACAATTTCGCCGGTCGTGCTTGTGTATTTGATAACATTGTCTCTGCAAGCATAGGGATATACGAATAATAAGATTTGTAAAGTCATCTAAAAAAAGCTACATATCGCACCATAAATCCGCATGGCAACGAAAAATACCTCCCAAAGCCGCTATTTACTCCGTGACCTCTGCGACCTCTGTGGTTGTTTCACTCTTTCTTAAACTTGTATATAATTTTAGTTACAACTATTTTCATTAGATATTTTTATCGCGCAGAGGCGCAATAGGCGCTGTACGCCTTCTTGCAGGGTACAAGAGGGAGTAAAAGGTAAATCATACCTATATTGTAAGGGTTGGAGAAATTAGCGCTTCATGGATATCAAAGCGGGTTTCACCCTATTTAATGTCGTACTTTCCGATAAATATAGAACAAAGAATTGCAAATCACTATAAAAAGCGGTTACGTGAGTGCAAAATAGAATTAACACCTAAGCTGGCAAGCCCTCATGATACCAGCCTCGAACACCCCCTTGGGAATCTGTAAAACTGAAGCAACCCCCGAATGGCTAACTCGTGAGTCGATTAGCTACGTCGTCCTTTGCATTAAGGATTGCGAAGATGCTCAAATGCTGGCTGACTTGCGGTACATTTTTCCTCGAACTGTGCTGACGGAAGCATCACGGTATATTAAAGGACATCAGCGCCAAAAATTGCTGCGGTGGCTTGATGAACTCAACGAAACCGGAGATAGTGCAGTTAGTGCTTAAAATTTAATTCTTCAAAGGTTCGGTAAAACTATTACAAATATTTAGCATCAAAACAGTAGTTGGTTCACCTTTGTGTTCGAGAATAGCAATTTGGCTAACCCAACTTGGTAATCCAAGATTATGGAATGATTCTGGTACAGGTTGGATGTTTGTTTGATCTATCGAAAGCATATTTGGAGGTGCATCAGCTTGAATACCATATAATTCTCCAGTATTTCCTTGAGCGATAATTAAAAAACGTCCTGAATTATCGTTTTCTTGTTGATGGTAATTATATTTCGAGTCAAGGTTGGAATGGAGATTAACAAGCATAACAGTTTGTTGTCCCATTTGAGCAAGTTTTGCTTCCCGAAGCGATTGACTAAGATGAGGTGGGCAAGCAACAACTTTAAAAATACTATCAATTGGCAAAGCTAGGGTATAGGTAAAAACTTTAAATGTAATGTACTTATCTTCGCTTAATAATTTATTCATTAGTTTCTGCCATTTAGTAATATGTAAACACGTTTTGTTAGATATTCTGTTTGTTCTAATAGGACTTACGCAATAAGGTACATAAAGACTGACCGCAGAGACACGGAGGGCATATTAAGAGGGTTTGGGAAGGATTTTGCGTAAGTCCTACTACATTCTTATAAATCCTAAATCCTAACTCCTGACTCCCTATTCCCAACTCCTTATAGATGAAATAACTTGAGAAATTGTTGATAGTAAATCTTTTTCAGAATAAGGTTTAGTCAAATAAGCTGATGCTCCTAATTTCAATGCTAATTGACGATGCTTGATGGCAGTACGAGAACTTAGAATGAGAACTGGAATTTGGGATAAATGAGGCTCAGAATTACGATGGGCAAGAAATTCAAAACCATTCATGCGAGGCATTTCGATATCGCAAATAATTAAATCAACTTCTGGATGTGCTTGAAAATTTGATATTGCTTCGTACCCGTCACGTGCCTGCAAAGTAGAATAATCGGCTTTTGTTAATGTATAAATTAACGCTTGACGCAGGGTAATCGAGTCATCAACAACCATCACTGTTCGCTTATTGTCTTTTAATATTGCTGGCAATATTGCTTTAGGTTTTGATTGCGAACTTGTTGCAAGTAAACTAGAAGGCATTGCCCATGTTTGTTTCCAAGATTCCATCATCTGTAGTTCTTGATGAAGAATATGGTCGAGTAACGCAGCGCCATTGATGACCAATGTCAATCTTCCATCAGCTAAAATTGTACCACCGTAGACATATCCGGGGGTTGGAACTAATTTACTGAACGGACGAATTACTAATTCTTGTTCCCAAATAATTCTATCTACTTCTAATGCAATTAATTGACCTTGGCAACGAATAATTAGTAATGGGAATACGTGAGTTTCTGTCGTTTGATTTTCGGAAGTAATATGTGCTGGTTGACGACTGGAATAATCAAGAATTTCTTCAAGTCGATAAATGCGGATAAGTTCCCCTTCATCGAGTTTATTATTAGTTTTATTTGCCAAACGTAAAACTCTACCATGTTCGGAATATTGAATTTGGTCTGATTTTGGGAGAAGAATTTGGTCGATTGTGTCTGCAGCTAAAGCATAAACTTTTTTACCAGCTTGACAGACTAAAAGTTTGCTAATACTGAGACTCAAGGGAATTTGTAAAGAAAATGTAGTGCCTTTTTGAGCTTCGGTATGCACTGCAACGGAACCTTGAATAGCATGAAGTTGCACTTTTACAACATCGAGTCCAACACCACGTCCAGAGATATCATTAAGTTGTTTTGCAGTAGAGAAACCAGGTTCAAAAAGTAATTCAGATAATTGAGATTCAGTATAGTTATGGCTTGTTTCAATAGTAATCAATCCCCGCTCGATCGCCTGTTTTCGGATAGCATTAAAATCTAGTCCCTCTCCATCATCGCTGACATCAATAATTAATTGGCTACCTTGGTAATAGGCGCGAATTTGAATTTTACCTACTGCCGATTTACTACGCATTGTTCTGATAGATGCAGCTTCGATACCGTGGTCAAAGGCATTACGAACAAGATGTAAAAGTGGTTCATAAAGACGTTCGGCAATAGCCTTATCGACTAAGACTCCATCACCTTGAATAGTTAATTGAAGCTGTTTATTATGCTTTCTTTGCAACTGTTCTAAAACCGGGTGGAGCCGATTTAAAATAGTACCTAAAGGTAGCATTCGAGCTTCTAAAAGTACGTCACGAGAGTTTGTTAATAGTTTTTGTTGTTTTTTGAGAAGCTGTGTTGTTTGACGGTTGGCTTGTTCGACTGTATCGATTTCCTGTTCAAGTTCTGCTGCTTCTTCAATTAAGTTTTGGATAAATACTTGAAATTCACTATAAGAATCGAGTTCTAATATATCAAAGTTATCGGCATTTTTATTAGCGAAAGCTGAAACAAAAAGATTTAGATTATCTTTTTCTTGCAGGTCATTATACATTTCTAATGGATTTGATAATTCTTGCAAACCACCTACTATTTGTTGAAATTGTCGTAAACGATTAAGCAATTTTCGCAAGGAATTTCGCATTTTTCCATCTTGCAAAAACTGTCTATTTTGGTTGGTGAGTAGTTCTGCATTTAGATAATTAAGTTGTTCGAGGTGGTGAACATTGACTCGGACAATTTTAGGAGGAGGTGCGATGGGACTCGTATTAATTTCTTCCGACATAGGTAAAGACTCTATAGGTTGGGTTACCTGTGGGATTGGACTTGAACTTGTTAGAGAAGTAATAGTTTCTACATCGTCTGTGGCAACTACTGTATTTTGGCTAGCTGTACTACATTCTAATTCGTCTGTAGAAGTTAATTTTAATAAAGCTGGACTGACATATCCAGCTTGAGGGTTTTCATGCTCTATAATCAAAGCACAGCAAGAACGAAAATCTTCTAATATCAAACGGGCAATTGTGCGGGTAGCTCGTGGGTTATGTTCGAGAGCAGCGATCGCACTATCGGCAATAGTTAAAAAACCAGTCAGTCCGATTGCTTGTCCATAACCTTGAAATAGTTCTACAGTCTGACGCAAAATAGCTTCAGAATCTTTATGCTTTGATTGTGCAATAATACTTGTTGTTTTCTCAATTTCCGGG
>JANNFJ010000983.1:0-2097 GCA_031379725.1 Calothrix sp. OTE_75_metabat_31 | reverse complement strand
GACGTAGACCACCACCTCTAGTACTTTGGTCATTTGTCAAAACTGTAATCTTACTTGCACCGTTGAAGTTGGTTGTAGGTGTAAAAGCTAAATCTTTGAGAGCAGTGTTGATAGATGTCTGCGTACCTGTGATGATTAGATTACGACTATTATCTCCGCTAATGGTTTCGAGTCCAGTGATACTAGCTAGTTTTAATTTACCATCGTCAGCGGCAACCGTTACCTTCATAATATCGGTTTCGGCATCGATGTCGGTAATGCTGATTAAATTTTGGTTGGAGAAAACTAACTGCTTATCTTCATCAATAGTTAAGGTTGTGGTGGGAACGGTGTTAACTGGCGCGTCGTTGTTTTGGTTAATGCTAATAGTAAATTTTTGCTCTGGTGAAGTATTCACACCATCGAAATTATCCTTAAGTGTAACGGTGACGGTCGCACTACCGTTAGCATCTTTGGCTGGTTTATAGCTAAGTATACCTGTATCTGGGTCAATGGTTATTGGTCCGTCAAATAATTTATCCTTGTTGTCGGTGAGCACAGTAAATTCGAGTTTTTGCCCTAATTCGTTCGCAGCACCTTTAGAAATTTTACTCGCCCAAGCAACCGATTGCTGACCTGCATCTTCGGTGATGAATTGGTTCGACCCAGCAACAAATGATGGTGTATCGTTGACAGCATTAACTTTGGTGTAAATTGTGCTGGTAACTTCACCTGCTGTTGGAGTCACCTGGTCATTACTGACGATGGTAATCGAAGCTTCTCCGCTTTCGTCTGCACCCAGGTTAAATTTTAATCCACTGATGGCAGTATTTATACTCGATTGACTACCAATCAGGCTCAAATTACTGCTCTTATTGCCAGTCGTTGTGACACCTGCATTCGCGGCATTACTGAGGGAAAGAGTGCCTGTTGTCGCTGTGAGGGTGACTTTAATGGAACTAGTGCCTGCATCAATGTCAGAAACACTAATTAGATTATCTCCAAAGAAGATAACTTCACCATCTTCGTTGATACGTATCGGGTTTTCTAGGGTTGTCTTCGGGACGCTGTTAACTGGTGCATCGTTAACTCCATTAACTCGCAATGACACAACGTCGGTCGTAGTACTAAAAGCTGTAGTCCCACCGTTGATAGAGGTATTTTCCTTGTCACCGTTGTTGCCTGTGGTCGTATCCCAAGCCCGAAAGGTAAAAACATTATCGATAGTGCCGAAGTAGTTAGCGGTGGGTTGAAAATAGATGTAGGTGTCTTGGTCTGCTGCTAGGAGAAGCGATTTATCTTCTGTGATGCTTGATACTACTTCTTCCCATGTTGCACCCTTATTCACGCTATACCACAAATTACCTTTACTTGCGGTTAGGTCAGCATTGTATGTATATTCTGTAATCGCAATGCCCGTAAAAGCACCTGGGTTATTGGCATCGCGGACGTTCGTGGCAAAGCTGGCAATGGATGCGACTAAGTTGCCGGATGCGACTCCATTGATTGGACTAGCAGCATCTTCGTCTACTGTAACCAGGGATACAGGCGTATCTATTAGTATGGGTGCGAAGTTTGATGAAGCACCCAACTTAAGAATGCTTTGATTCGTTAAATTTGTATTGAGTGGGTTTTTTAGTTGCAATGGTTGACTAAATTGCTGATTCAAGTCTGATGATGAAGTATCCATGATTTATTCCTTTAATTTATACGTATATATAGGTACACCAAGATGAACTTGTAAGCGGGTCTAATTAACCTGCTATCAAATCTAGCCATAAGGCATTGATAATATCAGTGAGGGTCTCACTACTGTAATTTTTCAACAGTGAGAATATTTTTCCCAGAAAGTTGAATAAATTTACTACTGCAATATAACTTGTTTAAAATCTAATAAACTTCAGTAAAAACTCGTAGTTATCACTACTGAAATCTCTAATATATGGAAACAATCAGCAATTATTTAATTATCTTCGTGTGTAGTAAATTTGACTGAGATAAAGTTAGATTCTTAAAGATTGGTGGAGATTGCTTGAACTGGACAGGTGGGAATACATTGTTCGCAGACGATGCAGCGCGATCGCGTGAATACCAATTTGTAGGTTTCGGGATTTAAGG
>JANNFJ010000979.1:0-5621 GCA_031379725.1 Calothrix sp. OTE_75_metabat_31 | reverse complement strand
ATCTTGCTCGCGTACTATATAAAGCGAGCAAGATGCTCGCACTACTAGTAGCCCCTACGTGATTGAAATTCAAAATTTAGAGATAAGTAATATGCCTCCAGCATCAAAAGCGCGATCGCTTATTTCCAAATTAAGCGAATCCTAACCACGTTGCCAAACCCTAACAGTTCCGTTTGCATCTGCACTAGCAATCATCTGTCCATCAGGACTGAATGATACGGTTCTGACACTTGATATATGTCCAGTAAAGGTGGCAATTTCTTTTCCACTGTCAAGATTCCAGAGTTTAACAGTCTTGTCAGCGCTACCACTAGCAAGTAGTTTACTGTCAGGACTAATAGCAATCGAATACACTTCGTCACTGTGACCTTTAAGTGTTTTTACGACTTCTGAAGTTCGCCAATTCCAAATTCTCACGGCTGCGTCTGCGCTACCGCTAGCTAGCATCGTGCCATTAGGAGTGAATGCTAGAGCAAAAACTGGAGAATTAACGTTAAATGTTAAAACTTTGTTTTGATTGTCTAAATTGCGGATTTTAATGGTTTTGTCGTAACTACCAGAGGCAAGTACTATACCGTTGGGGTGAATCGCTAGGGAATTTACCCAGTCGTCATGTTGAACCAAAACGGCTGTCGTTTGTTCGCTATCGGCATTCCATACTTGAATTGCTTTAGCGCGATCGCCACTTACAAACATCTTACTATCGGGGCTAAAAACAAGGCTATTTACTGCATAACCTTGGGGTGTAAATTCCCGAATTTGCTTCCTAGATGCGACATCCCACAATTCGATTCGCTGACTTAAACCGCTACTAATAAGAGTTTTACCATCAGAACTAAATGCTAGAGCTTTGAGAATACCTGAATTACGCTCAATAGTGGCAACTTCTCGTCCAGATTCCGTATTCCATAATTTAATATACGTGCTACCACTTGCAAGGATTTTACCATCGGGACTAAAGGCAACTGCTTGCGAATTTCGCGTAAATGAATGTACGCACCTCCAATTTTGAACTTTCACCGCGGTTGCATTTTGTGCAGCTTCGAGTTCAGTCTCAATTACATTTAATACTTTTGTATATCCAGTAATTTCTGGAGTTAGTGAGGGCAACAATACACTTGTACCCGATGCTTCAGCTTTTAAATATCGGTAATCGCTAACGATGTGCCCTTGTGGATATTCCACGTTGGTAGCGTTTGCAGGGGAACCGGATGCGGAATTTGGTGTGCGTGATGGTAAAAACATAGTCCCTATTTATATCCCAAATACAGGTGTTCAACGATTTATTGTTAACTGCGTATAAGAACGCAGGCTAAACTGCTACCGATGCGGGTATGTTACTGACAACGTAACTACCGCGCAACAGCTTTACATGAACGACTTATGTGAGGGTTCACTTCTCATATAAGTCGTTATTTTCTCTGCTTCTTGGCTTGCCTCATCTAAGCAGTATGAGGAAAAGTTTCAAAACGTAAACGAAAATTGCTTTTCTTTAACTTTTACCTTGATCCCCTTACCTTTATTCTCAAGCCGAGAGAGTGAAAATAAACAAATCTTTATAAAATGTTAACAGTTAATTGTTAACGGTTAATCTTTATATTGTTAAAGATTGGTAATTAACAAATAATATTTACATAAAAAATGTTAGTAAAATTACCAAGGAGTCATAATTAACCGTTAATGATACAAAAATAACAATCAATAATCTTGCTTAGTTGGTTTCACTCACCCAAGCACTTTATTTCCAATTCGCTGTTCGCTTAAAGCACTCACAAACTTTATAAGTGTTTATAGGGCAAGCATTTTAGGCTTTAACCCATAATGGCAGGTTGATAGCAATTTTAATAGTAAATTGGTATCGAGTAGATGGGTTTTTGAAATGGAACTTATGTATCGACTCGATTCATGTGAAAACATGTATTCCAGCATACATAAATTGCAATATTAGGTATCATCTATGAGCTTTTACCTAAATATTTTCTAGGAGAAGCTCGGAGTAAAGGGAACACTTACGCATCTATTTCTTCTACTTTGTAGCTTGCCAATCGTCACACTGTCACTAGTACTATTACGTAATAAGCTTGAATTAACAGAAAATATACGAGTAATTTCTAAATTATCTTTGCTGCCTGAAGTCACTGAGTAAAATTGCTTATTTCATTATTGAATGTAATGCGGTCTACCCGATAAACCATTGAAATGGACTTCCCCTTGAGGTTCAAATCCCTAACTTCTTGAAGGATACCGTTGGGACGGGCAACACCCCTTAAATAACGAAAAATCCTTATTCTACGGTGCTAGGGGCACAATATCCCAAATGCCCTTACGGCATATTCGGCACTACGAAAGGAGTCTGACCCTCTCCAAAGCCAAGGACATCCGCAGGAGTTGTCGGGGATTTAATAACCCCAATGCGGGATCTTGAAAGAAAACTTTTGACACAGACCAAAGCGAGATATTTCTTATGTATTATAACTATTTTTGCTGGGTCATCCGGTCAAATACCAGTTTCGACATATCGGGAAAAATTGTGTTGCTTTCGCTGTAAGCAGTATCTTTACCAAAAACAGCAATTATGTACTGTCTTTTACCATCTTTTGTGGCGACATAGGCAACTTCATGACGTGAAGTCGAATTCAAACCTGCTTTCGATGCAAAATCAACGTTTTTCTGCGATAGCGACTCACCAAGAAGATTTTCCACAGGATTAAATTCCTCGGTATTGGGTGGATTGTGTTTCCATGTTTGGGGGTGTAAATCGCGTTTGAGTAAATCTACCATTTTTTGGCTTGACTCTGGTGAAATCGCTTGTTTGGTAAAGATTTCGTACATGAGTCGAGCAGCATGATAAGTTGTTATTTGATTTGGTGGTATTTGTAAATCTGTACCTTCCGGTTCAATCATGCTCGGTTCGGATATTGGGAAGGTTTTCTGACTAATATTAATGTTTTTATATTCGGCAGTTTCAAAAAAACGATTAATTTTCTTGCGTCGATTTTTCCAGTTGAGAAAATTTCTGTTATTTAATTGACTTTGAGAAGATTTTGTATGAGTAAGGGTGTCCACTATCCGACTTGCTGCGTCATTATCTGATTTCAAAATCATCTCTTTTAAATCGGCTTTGATGTACTTGTTGTTTGCTATTAATCCTTGATTTATTTGCGCTTCTAGTGCCACCATCCAAAACAGTTTCACTACACTAGCAGGATATCTAGGAATATGTTGTTGATATCCAGAAATTGTCTTTTGATTAATATCAATTAATGTAATCGATAATTTCTCGATTGGTAAGTCTTGTTTTTTAGCCAAATTCACTAATTCATTAACTATACTATCTAACTTTTTATTGCTTCTATTTAGTGCTGGCGGCTTTTTGACGTTATAAACTATATTATTACGGCTGCTAACCTTTTGATTACTTGATACATTCCTGGTCATTGCTGAAGCTTTTGATGTATTGATGACATTTGTTACCGATGAATCTATCAACTTAGCTTTATGGGGCAATAATTGCTGAGAATTATTTTTAATACCTAACTTTTGACTGTTGACAAAATTGGATGAAAGTGAAGCAATAATAAACGAACTAGAAATAATTGCGATCAACTTACGGTTTATTGCTCTTATTCGCAGACGATATAACTGCCGGCGCGACGATTGTAATAAACTATATTGGTAGATAGTTAAAAAGACTTTGAAGTAGGCTATATTTTGTTTTTTTCTAGCCTGAACTTGTTTTTGTTGATTATGTAAATCGTCTGAAGGCAAACTTATTTGTTTCATTTAATGAATCTACAAAATTTGGCTTTTCGTTCCAGTATGTTATGGGTACGAAATTCCATTAAATATGTAGATTGGAGTATATCAAAATAGTTGTCGAAAGGCTTCTAACTTTGGATGTATAAAGTTATTCCCTAGACTACTTACTGGCTTAAGGCTTAACTACTAATACCGAACAATTCGCTTCCTCGACAACTTGACTGCTAACCGAACCCTGGACAATTCGCGTTATACCTGTTAAACCACGGCTGCCAATTACAATCAAGTCAGCTTTATAAATATTTGCTAAACGAATTATCTCGGACGCAGGGTCGCCAATTACAAGTTCCATATTACTATTAACTGGTAATTGGGCTTGATACGATTGTAATTTTTTTTCAACTTGCAGGTAAGAAATAGTCTCTGAGTCTGGATGCGGACGGTCTGGGGGAAGTTCCATTTCAGAGTTTGGTGTCGGAAATACGTGACAAAACGTAACTTTACCGTCGCTTGGCAATGCCAATCTTTGTACGGTTTCCATTATTCGTTCGGCAATTTCCGAATCGTCTAAAGCTATCAAAATACTTTCTAGCACCACTGTTGCTCTCCTATGGATTCAACCGTTTTTACAAAATTATTGCAAAAAACTGATTTAGGGCTAGTAGTTCATGTCATTGATTTTGACTCTTTCGTAAGGCTCAAAATCTGGATTTTTGAAATCCACCATAAATTTTGACATGGACTACTACTTTACCAAAGTTGGTTTTAAGTTTGTATAGCCCTAGAATTTTAGTTTGAAGCTACGGGTGCTATTTTGATGAAAGTCTAGGTAAAAATTAACAATTGATTTGATTGATAATCAGCCTAGATGCTAGTTTTTGATATAGGTTGTAATAGAAATTAAGGGTTTTTACATAGAGTCTTTGTACCGTTTCCTAACTCTATTCATCCTTTTGTACTCGTCGTCTAACTGAGTCAGCGTGAGAAGGTAAACCTTCGGCTGTTGCCAAAACATCAATTGCACCTGCTACTTTTTCAAGGGCAGTTTGGCTGTACTGAATTATACTTGAGTGTTTGAGGAAGGTTTCGACTCCTAGCGCTGAAGCATAACGAGCGGCTCCAGAGGTTGGTAGGGTATGGTTGGGGCCTGCGAGATAATCACCAACGGCTTCGGGTGTGGAATGTCCTAAGAAAATTGCCCCTGCATGGCGGATACTTGGCAATAGCGACCAAGGGTCTTCGATTTCCAATTCCAAATGTTCGGGTGCGAAGTGATTCGACAGTTCGGCGGCAGCTTCGAGCGATTCGACTACTATTATTAAGCCGTAATGCGCGATCGCCTTCTCGGTGTCAGTTCTTCGCGGATGGTCGATGAGTTGTCGCTCAACCGCTACCTTGACATTTTTCGCCAATGCAGCATCGTCGGTAATTAAAATTGCCGCTGCCATTGGGTCATGTTCGGCTTGTGCTAACATATCGGCTGCTACATACACGGGATTTGCTGTTGCGTCGGCAATAATTAAAACTTCGCTCGGACCTGCGAGGGAATCGATACCCACAGTCCCGTATACCAGTTTTTTGGCAAGGGTCACGTAAATGTTTCCCGGTCCCGTAATAACATCAACTTTAGGTATCGTTTCCGTACCGTAAGCTAATGCAGCTACTGCCTGCGCCCCACCAATGCGGTAAATTTCACTGACTCCAGCTTCTTGGGCTGCCACTAATACGGCTGGGTTCATCGTTTTTCCCGCTCGTGGAGGTGTAACCATCACTACACGCGGTACACCTGCGACTTTCGCGGGTATGGCATTCATTAACACTGTACTGGGGTAAGCTGCACGACCTCCAGGGACGTACAATCC
>JANNFJ010000919.1:0-5100 GCA_031379725.1 Calothrix sp. OTE_75_metabat_31 | reverse complement strand
TTGACCCCGAAGTTGCCGCTGTACCCATTCGAGTTGGACGGGGTTTTCGAGATACTGCGCTACCATTGTCAAACAAGCTGCAGCACTGTTGTGACCGCTGACAAATGGATAGGTAGAAGTAGTTTGCCCAACCGCAGTTGCTAGCAACTCGCGCTGAAATTGGGGTCTTTGGGATGATAAGGACTGATTGGGAGAGAAAGAAGAAGGAGTAGGTTCGCTATCTACAATGTCTTCCTCTTCTTTCTCGGCTGGTGTTGTTTGATATGGCTGTATATCGACGCGCTGTAACGGCTTAATTTCGTTAAGAGTTCCCTGAATAGTCGGTTTTTCTTCGACCGAACCTTCCCAAAAAGCTTGAATTTGGGGTGTTGAAACTTGCGCCCATATAGCAGCATCCCAACCTACCACCACTACTTCTTTACTAGCAGCTACAGCCTTACAGTCAACCGAACATAGCAGTAACTCACCAAACCAGTCCCCTACATCCAAAGTTGCCAGGGGTTTACTAGTATCTTCTTCACGCAATCGAACTTTGCCCGCAGTAATAAAATAGTGCGAACCGCGTACATCTTTCGACCAAATCTTTTCTCCAAGTCCATAGCGTGTTACTTGAGCGCTATTCTGTAATAAGGCTTGGTGTGCGTCACTTAACCAGCAAAATGGTGGTTCATTCCAAGGCAGAGACGCTAGTACGCGTTGTTGTAAGTTTTCATCAACGGACGTTAGCCCACTTGTAGCTTGACTGTAAGTCTTTGAATCTTCTCTGCTAGCCATTTCTCAAACAACTCGTTCTGTAGTGCTTGCTTTAGTTGAGTATCATCCAGGGATGCTGTAAGGATTTGTTCGAGACGGAACAAACCGAAGCGTCCGTCTAATTCGACTGGTCCAATTAATGTGCCTAAACCAGCTACATCTACAGCTGCCCTTAGTATATCCGGTAATGTACCCCGACTGACTGGCCCCATCATGCCATTCACCAACCGGTCATCGGAGAGCGAATATTCGCGGGCAATTTGCTCAAAACTTGTGCCTTCTTCAATTTGCGCGTGCAATTCCTCAGCTAGTTCGCGGTTATCAACAACAATTCTAGACAAAACTACCCGGTCTAGAAAAAGTTTGCGCTCGATATAATATTCTTGAAGTTTCGGCTCACTAATGGCAGCTTTAAGTTTTTCGAGCTTAAAGCCAAATGCCACCGATGAGTGAAATACATCGTAGTTGCTGCCAGTACTCTTTAACCAGTCATTAAAACGTTGTGGGTCGGTCAACTGGTTTTTTAAACGAAAATCAATTATGGCTTGTTCGGTTAACGCCGAACCAATCGAGACATCATCGCGGTTGTCGATTTCTTCCTCAATTACATACTGACGAAGAATATCACCGATATATTGTCCTAATTTACCCGACGTTTGCAGATACTTAACTGCTTGAGCAATCGTAATTGATTGGTCATTAACAGTCAGAAATGATAGAGATTCCATGAATTATATACGTATAAATAGATACGTTCAAAATTATACTATTGTTTGAGAAACTTCCTCATTGTCAACATGCCGCTTCGCCACAGTTATAGCAATCCTAAGCGTTGATCCAAGAATCAGCAACCGAGGGAGGAAGCGCAAACAATACAAGCTTTTTGGTTGTTTGACTCACTTTTAAAAGTGCCCCTAATACTGCAAGGGGTAAGGGAAAAGGTGAAAAAGCAGGATATATAAAGATTTTTTCCCTTACTCCTTTACCCTTTCTTGCAAATAAACATTGTTTTTTATTTTCCCATACTCTCACACCCCTACAAGCTTACCCACAACAACCGCAAATAGCATTGCCGTAATAGCTCCAATTAACGTATTGATTATATTGACTATTTCATTAGTAAGCCAAACATACTTAGATTGTAATGTTGCTCCAATCACACTTTCTATATTAGTGGCAACAAATGCGGCAATAATGCACCAACAGACTCCCCACCCATCGATTAGACCCAGCCCCCAACCGACGGTAGCTTGTGCCAAAGAAGCAATTAATCCCGCTATTGTCCCTTCTAAACTAATTGCACCTTCGGTTCCACGGGGTACAGGTTGAAGTGTAGTAATCAAAAAAGTCCGCTGACCGTAAGCTTTTCCAACCTCACTTGCACATGTATCAGATAGTTTGGTGCTGAAACTGGCAACATAACCGAGTAAAAGAAGGGAGTAGATAGGTAGGGGCGGGGTTCCCCCGCCCAAAATTGCAGCCCCGCCCAAAATTCCAGCACCAACGGCGCATAATGCCCCTATCAGTGCTGAACCCCAGACGTTTTCTGGTCCCCTTGCTCCCGAACGTTTTTCGGCAATTCCTGCGGCTTCTTTTTCTGCCATGCCAATTCGGGTTACAAACGAACCGACGAGAAAATAGAACATGACGACAATATAGCCCTGCCAACCCAATGTTCCCCAAATTAAAACGCCCAATAACCAAGCATGAAGATAGCCAGCTATTGTGAGCAGTTTTTTTGGTGCTATCAATCCGATACCGACTAGAACTGTATTCAATCCGGTAGCGATAACCCAAGGATTTAAATCGTTAATTAGAGAAAGCATCTCAATAATTTCGTAATTTCGTCAGTTCCTCAGTTCGCATTATTGGAACTGTGTGATACCAATTCCAATAATCAAACTTATGGCTTGTCTCAACCTTACTAGGATTTTGAGCTGACAAAACATCATTCTTGAAGCTGATATTTTTGGGTAATGCTCCAACCATTAGGGGTAAGGGGTAAAAGTCGTTGTTACATCCCATTTTTTACACATACACCCCCTTTTTCTTGCGGTATTGAATTATGCCCACAATTCGTTTGCTAATGTAAATTCTTTACAAAAATAGCAGTACTTTTTTATACTCACATAATAAACAAATACGAAATACTACGGCGAAAATAAAACATTACGTGAAGATTAAGTAAAATTTTGATATGTTTTCTGTTAAATTAGTCACCAAAAGTTTACTTCAATTGCAAAGCAAGCGAATATCGGTTGTGATAGTACATATACCGTCTGTTAAAAATTAACGATATGCCTGCCAACGTTCCTGGTGGTTTTCTCAGCACAGCAAAAGATATAAATGTTTCAGCATCACTCAATGTTTTTACTGATACAATCGATGCCTTACAGCCAAATGATTATTATCGATTCAGCTTACAGGGACGTAGCAGTTTTAACTTAGTACTGAATGGTTTAGGGGCAGATTTAGATGTTCAGGTGATCCGAGATGCCAATGAAAATGGTCAAGTTGATGCAGGGGAAGCGATCGCTAAATCAGATTTAGGTGGTAGCAGATCGGAATCCATCAACACAACCCTCGACCCAAGTACTTACTATATAAGAGTTTATGCTTATAACGATGCTGTATCAGCCTATAACTTATCTGTATCAGCTACACCAGTAGCATCACTATATAGCGATACTAACCCCATACCAACATCACCAAGGAGTAGAGCAAGCAATACAAGTGAGGCAACTTCAAGCCCCCCATTAGAACAAAGCGCTTCTATCCGGTCTTGGATAAATGGAACATTGGGTGCAGACCAATTTACTTATACTAGCACGAGCCAAATAGCATTTTTCTCAGGAAATGGCAACGTTGATTTTGGTAGCGGTCAACGTGACGTACTCAACCTAACAACCGCTGGTATTGCTTCGACACAAGTCAGCCTGAATCTGGCAAATGCCACAACCGGAGGTGTTGTAGACAACCCAGGTAACGGCAACCGCCTTTTTGATGCCATTACACTCGCAAATGGTAATCAAATATTGTTTGAAGGTATCGAACAAATTCAATTTAGCGATAGAACCTACGATTTATCAGTAGTACCAAACGACCCATTATTTAGCCAACAATGGGACTTGCACATGACAGGTGTCCAAGATGCTTGGCGTTTTACCACAGGTTCGGCAGGCGTACTCATCGGTATCCAAGATTCAGGTTTGGGAACCGACAGCAGTGGCAACATCAACCCAGACCTAAGACCGACACTTTTTAGTGGAAATAATTATTTAGACGAATCTGCAAGTTATTCGCATGGTACTCAGGTACAAAGCACTATCACAGCTGCCGGAAATAACGGTGTTGGTATCGCTGGTATTAACTGGGCTTCAAGTGTTTACCATATCGATGTTCTGGGTGGTGAGAGTGGCGATTTAGATTTGGCAACTGCGACACAAACACTAATTAACCAAGCAAATAGTCAAGGTCAGCGGTTAATTGTCAATTTAAGCTTGGCTGGTGGCTACAGTGATGCTTTTGGACAACTCGTTGCCAATAACCAAGATAAAGCACTATTTGTAATCGCCGCCGGAAATGATAATACGAGTACAATTTCCAGTCCTGGTTCGCTAGCACAAACCTACAGTAATGTAGTTTCTGTGAGTTCCTCCTGGGGACGTATGGATTACTATGGCAATGCCAGAACACCAGGCGAACGCATTGAGTACTCGAATTGGTGGGCTGGTAACTTTACTAATGATGAGAATGTAAGTGCGAATATTCAACCATTAACGTTGATGGCACCGAGTGAGTTTATCGCCGAAACTGCAAATCGTAATGCTTCGGGTTCATACGATTTTGCATACAGGGATAAATTTAATGGTACTTCGGCTTCAACACCAATTGTTTCGGGTATTGCTTCGTTGGTATGGAGTCTAAATCCTATTTTGACTGCCGGACAAGTTAAAGCAATTTTGTCCCAAACTGCCTACGATTTGGGTACACCCGGTTATGACAAATTCAACGGTTATGGACTTGTCAATGCCGATAAAGCGGTACGTCGAGCATTAGCTTTGGCTCGCAATTATAGCTAATTATTGGAGAGCAACTGAATAAATATCTTTCAAGATTATTTATCAAAAATTATTTGGCAATTGGTGAAATTTCGGTTATCAATTGCCATTTTTTTATGCTGCATTGAGTTCAATAATTATAATTTTTTACTGTTTAGCTTTTTATCTGTGCATTTTTACTTACGTAATACTTCTGTGGCTTTACGTTATTAATATTGCTATTTTACCACGGTCAGATTGCCCAACAGGCCAAAATATCCCGTAGTGGCAGTTAGGTATCGTGCCC
>JANNFJ010000897.1:0-2183 GCA_031379725.1 Calothrix sp. OTE_75_metabat_31 | reverse complement strand
AGTTCATTCGAAGCCGTCCGGCCCAAACTAAATTTGAATAAAGATACAAAGCCGAGATTTTATTCGTCAAACCCCAATTGCACAAAACCCTTTGTTGGCTGTAGTACGGTCAATTGCAATCGGTTAAGAGTAATTAAAAGTACAGAATATTAACGGTAAAAAGATGTAGTTTTTCTGAAAAGAGAAGAAGTGAGTTGCACCTGCTAAATCTATCAACGATTCATTAATTACAACAGACACCAAACTGTAAAGTAAATTTATTACTGGCTGCTAACTATAAATTTAATTATTAAGGATAAATATATTTTAAGCGAAAAGCAAGAGATTTTCTTTGGTGTCTCACAAAATTAAGGAGGACTCATTTGCAAGAGTATAGTGTCGAATAGAAAACCGTTTTACAAATGTCATTATATACTGTCGTGATAAGGCTTTGAAATAGTTAGAAAAATATTTTTAGTATGTTATGAAAATTAGTTACGATTACCGTGAAGAAGCGAAGGTCATTTTATTATGTCGTGATAAAATTTACTAAACGCAGGAAAATATTTTTGTCGTGCTATAAAAGTGAATCTTATAAGTTGTTTTGAAATTTGAGCTGTATGTCCAGCAGTATTACAGCCAACGTTGTGTATTTGCGAAGGCAGGGAATTCATTGAACGTCCCGCCCGGTACAAATGCTTAATTAATATACTAATATTGAAATTACAACAAAAGATGAATATAAAACGTCTCGCCCAGGCCGAAGTTGAATAGAATTAATTGGCTGAGGTTTTGCTGTCTAGCCCTGCTTTTGCAAATACGCCTGTTGTGCGTATGGCTTATGTCATTCAATTTATTTTTGTGAATCTAATGTTTTTTCCAGATTGCAAGAATGAATATTAGGGCCATTGAAAGGAGGAAATAAATTACCAACCAAACATTCCCCTTAAAAACCTTGTCCCAATTGTAATCATACTTTTCTTTAAGTGATTCAATGTCGCTTTTTTTGAAAACCTGTGTCATTAAGAGATAAATTGGGAGCATAACAAAAAATATTATCAACCGCTTGGCCAGCTTGTTGCCAGCATAATTTATAGGAATAAGATTAACCTTGTCAAGCAGTATTAGAATTTGCAAAAAGTGTAAGTATCCCAAAAATGTCATGGAACATATTGTCCTAAAATATGGAATATTGACTCTCGGCCCTTTTGAGTAATAGGAATAGAATAAATAACTCACGAATTTTATAGTCCTCATTAGTTTTTGTCAATTTGTGATGCTGAAATCGAAATGCATCTCCAAAGCTTACGCACAACGGTGGGGCTTTACGTTGGCGGGGGCATAGTGAACGTCCCGCCCGGTTACAAAGGCCTGTTGAATAATTTACGCCCAAGTTAAGAAAAATGATGAATGCGTAAACGTCGCCCGTACAAAAGCCGAATAGAATTGGTGAAGCTGAGAATATATTCGTCGCCCCCCGCTAACGCAAAACCCGTGTTAGCAGCAGCTTTTATTTTAATAGGTTGCGAATGTATTGTAAACATCTTGTCCGTTCCCCACTTCCGTTTTTGCCATCCTTAAGAAGTTGGTCAAATACCTGATTGAATATTTCCTTAAAGCGGTTCCAAAACAAGTCCGGGTTAATAATTAAAAACCCATTATCAAATTTATAGGCTACCGAGAGGGAATGATTTAGAAATACACCTTTGCCTCTATAGCCATGTATCATTGTGTTTCTATAGTACTTATAAATTAAGTCTACAAGAGATTTTATTTTGTCGGTTTCTTTTTCGGGCCAAATATCTTTTAGTAGAAGTTTTTCCGGCTTTGTCAAAGTTTTAGCTAGTTGATTGTCAAATTTGCCTAATATTTTTTTGAACTGCGCTCCATTGTCGTCGTTGCTTTCTGCTATAGTGATTTCACCAATAGTTTCAATTCCAATACATGTCATGATTGAAAGAGGAAATGGGCTAATTTTTTCTAGAGGAGAAACCTGGTCAATGCAAAAGGTCTGAATTCTTAGCCGTAATAAATTTATTAGTCTGTCGTCGTCTTGTATTTGTCTTAAGAAACCATAGTTAATTGCACCTCCTTTTTCGTCGACTCCAAAGTATGTTTCATTGGGAACTGCCATAAAGTTGCTGCTAACGTTCTGGGCTTTGTGGCAGTTGGGGAAATAGAATTCGTCCAGCCGGTACAAATGC
>JANNFJ010000877.1:0-2616 GCA_031379725.1 Calothrix sp. OTE_75_metabat_31 | reverse complement strand
CTGGTAGTGCGAGCATCTTGCTCGCTTTAATATAATAGGCGATACCCATCAAATTAATGACCACACCAACAGTACTTAAAAAGGCTAGTCAGTGATGACTAGCCTTCTAAACTGAGGCGCTAGGATTCGAACCTAGGGATGTCGGGACCAAAACCCGATGCCTTACCACTTGGCGACGCCTCATCGCGTTCACACTACATAATATAGCAGCTACTACCTGGGTGGTGTCAAGTTTTTTTTTAGTCAATTTTTGGGAAACTGCTTGGACTGCTTTCAATACTGCTTGGTTAATACGTTTTCCCAGAGTTGATCCCCCTAAATCCCCCGATAAGTTGGGGGACTTTGTAAGGCTTTTAGCCCCCCAATGAATGCGGGGGGTTGGGGAAATCAAAATCCAAAACCTACGCAGTATTGGGACTGCTTTGGCATAACAATTCCATTTGTCTGCTAGCCGCCCTCTATCCCTGGTGAATGGAGTTGGCTATCCCTTATAATTGGCAAATCGGCATAAAACGTTAACTGTTTTAAATGAAAATAGCAATTAAAAGACTGATGGTAGTACATTATTCAAAAACAGAGCATCCACTGCTGTGTTTGGAGTCGCAATACGGTGGCTGATATCGAGGATTACAGCGCAACGTAATGGTTGCCCGATGAATATTTTGTGCTTTTTTGCTATCTCCATATAATAAATTTTACTAATTTATGACATCTACCAAGTTTGGCATCGTCGGCTTAATCAATTCTTTTCCATTGTTTAATTTTTTTGTTCGCAAAGCTAAACCTCATCAGACATACGACTATACTCACGAATTAGGCAATCTTAACTATGTATTTGAGCCAATCGATGGTCATGACAAGGGACATATGACCGGATATGGCAAAGGCGTAAAGATTGACGATCGCATAATTTTACAGGATGCGGGCGAAATTTATACTTACCAAATCGAGCAAATAGATTACTATTTAGACCCACCTGATATGTGGATTGCTCTACTCAAGCGGGTCATGGAGATTGAACGCGATATTTAACTTAATTTTACCCTGACATCAATGCGATCGCTTGAAATAGGTTTGATGTTATTTGCTGCACATCTACAACTATAGCAATTCCCAAGCCGATGAGGTACATCTGTAGGGGCGCAAGGCATTGCGCTCTTATCTTGGTGTAAAATTGCCATACCTCATGGAACTGGGAAACGCTATATTCAAATACAATTATTTTGACAATGTACATTTATTTTTAAGGCACGTAAGGTTCGCTGTGCGTCTATACCTGAGAAAAAGTGTGATGTGCCTTGCATATTGCGCTTTTTTTTCTTATATTGCCACAGAGGCGGAAATAATATCTTATAGCGTTTCTCAACCTACTGAAGTACAGCCATTTTACACCAAAATAAGGGCGCAATGCCTTGCGCCCCTACACATGTACCTCACCTAGTTAGGAATTGCTATATTCACTGAATTTGTAGTAAATTATGGCTAGAACAATGCAGAGTTTTTTAGTCACAGGTGGCATTGGTTTTATTGGGTCAAATTTTATCCTCAAAGCCAGAAGAGAACAGTGGGCTAACATTATCAACCTCGATAAGTTAACCTATGCCAGCAATCCCCAAACCTTAACCGAATTAGAAAATGACCCCGCATATAGTTTTGTGCGTGGGGATATCGGCGATATCGAACTAATACGCAACCTCTTAGAGCAATATCAACCCGATGCTATTATTAACTTTGCGGCTGAGAGTCATGTTGACCGCTCAATTCTGAGTCCATTAGATTTTATCCAAACTAATGTATTGGGCAGCTTCCAACTTCTGGAAGCGAGTAAGACTTACTGGGAAAAATTATCACCCCAAAAGCGAGAGACATTTCGCTTTCTGCATGTATCGACCGATGAAGTTTATGGTTCGCTAAATCCTAATGACCCAGCATTCCGTGAAGATACACCATATGCACCCAATAGTCCTTATGCAGCATCGAAGGCGGGTTCCGACCATTTAGTACGTGCTTATTATCATACTTATGGTTTTCCCACTTTAACAACAAACTGCTCAAATAACTATGGTCCGCGCCAGTTTCCAGAAAAGCTGATTCCTTTAATTATTCTGAATGCTTTGGATGGTAAACCGTTACCAATTTACGGGGATGGGCAAAATATCCGTGACTGGTTGTATGTTGAAGACCACTGCGACGCAATTTATTTGGTTTTGCAAAAAAGCCAGCTTGGAGAAACTTATAATGTCGGTGGCAATAGCGAGAAAAATAATTTAATTGTTGTTGACAAAATTTGTGAAATTCTTGATGAATTGGTGCCAAAATCAGGTTTACGCCGTTCCTCGCTGATAACGTTTGTCAAAGACCGTCCCGGTCACGACCGTAGATACGCAATCGATTGTAGTAAAATCAAACGCGATTTAGGTTGGGAACCAAAGGAGAATTTTGAGAGTGGTTTGTTGAAAACAGTTCAGTGGTATCTTGATAATCCAACCTGGATCGAGCAAGTTCAATCGGGTAATTACCAAACCTGGATTGAGAAAAACTATGGAGATAGGAAATTAGCGATTTCTAGTTAGACATCTCCGGAACAAAAATGTAGAGACGCGATATATCGCGTCT
>JANNFJ010000868.1:0-2663 GCA_031379725.1 Calothrix sp. OTE_75_metabat_31 | reverse complement strand
AATCGCTTTTATTTTTACTGATAAGCAAAAGTTCATCTTTCTCCCAATTTTTAGGTTCGTCTTTTAATGCATGCTTTTTGTTAGCTATAACGCTATCAAATGTTGAAGAAGAAGTTTTAAACAGTAGCATATTTATAATATTAAAATCTTAGGTATTATATTATCGATCAAGTTTTCTCACCTTCGACAAAAATTTTCTAGCATTTTTTCGATCCTTCCCTAACTTCCATGCATGATTAACTGCCACTGTCCCAGTTAACGCTAATATTGAACCCTCAACTATTTGCTTTGCAATTTCAAATTTATTAGGATCTAGGTCACTCATAAGAACAACCGCTCCTAAAGTAGCGGACGTTAATCCGCCAAAAAGTAGCCCGATTTCTTTTATATACTCAAGATTCGTTTTACTCAAATCTTGTAGGTAAGTATAAGGATCAAAGTTTTTCTCAACTGATTCATAAAAGGATTCAACAGTCTTGTTAAATGCTATTCTCAAATGTCTAATATGTGAATTGTTTCGAAATGTTATAAATTTTTCAATCTTAATACTTTCAATTTCCTGTGGAAGTTTTAATGTAAGTATTGTTTGCGCAGCAGTTAGCTTATTTTCTGAGTTTACATCTTTAGACCTCAGAAAAGACGATAAATTGTCTAAACTTTCTAGATCAGTTATAGGACTAGCTTGGTTGTCAAAGGCAATCTGTTCTGCTAAAAAAGTCATATATAAGCCTGCTAACCCATTTGATGTTATCAACCCCAATGGGTGTATAGAAGCGAGTTTATTATTGAGACAATAGTCTAGGAATTGATCTGAAAACTTCTCCGCATATAATAATGTGTCCCATATTTTATTGTTTTGCCAAGATTCAATAACATTTTCAGACTTAAAGATCGGTTTAAATAAATTCGGATTTGTCTTAATTTGTTCTATTTGAGAAATTGCATTGATAGTTGCAACAACGCCTTGACCATAATTTGGTTGAATATAATTTACAAGATCAGTTTCTTGAGATATTTTCTTAAATACATCTGTGACTTGATTTGAGCCTCTTATTGGAACGATTGGCGAAAATTGATCAATATATAACAGAGAATACTTGAGCCAGTTTATGCTTTGTGGCTCGAATGTCGGATAGTATATTAAACCCTTCATATTTTAAGGATGCTCTTTTTATTAAACGATAACTATAAAACTAATCAAAAGTTCTATCAATGCAATACCACGAAAGTGGTATTATATCCCCGTTCTCCGTAGAATGCATTATAACTTAAAAGATGAATGTTTGTCGGTAGTCTGCGAGTATCTTCCACCAACCACATAAATTAAGTTCCCCCGCTTCAAAAGAAAAGCTTGTTACTTTAGCAACAATGTCTGCTGCATAAAAAAAATAAGCTCCGGGATCAGCAACAATAGCTTCAGGCTCGCAAAACAATAGCCGCAGCGTTAAAAATACCGGCATAGTATCAGCAACAACGGCTATTTCTTCAGAATAAATGCCCGTTGCGTCAGAAACAATGTCCTCTGCATCACAAATAATGTTCGTTGTATCAGATACAATGACTAAAAAATCAGAAAAAAAGGTGATTGCATCAGAAACAATGGTCATTGCATCAGATACAATGAACAAAAAATCTGAAAAAAAAGCCATTGTATCAGAAAAAAAGGTCGTTGCATCAGATACAATGAGCAAAAAATCAGAAAAAAAAGTCATTGTATCAGATACAATGGTCATTGCATCACAAATAATGAGGCCGGGCTATAAAAGTAAACCCTTAGCGTTTTCTAAGTAACGAAAAAAAGTTTTAAAAATCTTTTCATTGTATCTGTTACAATGATTTGTCAATCGTTTTCAACTAATTATCATTTTAAAAAAGGCCTTTTTTCGGCTATAATTTTTTATAACTGTTTACAGGTTGCTATTTCAGTGTGGTGGCCTGTACAATAAAAAGACGGTGTTGTCTGTTTTTGTCCAACTCAATATCGAGTACTTAACATTTAAAACTTTTACCCTAATGAAAGTTCTAACAATTACCAATGGCTTCGGCAGATTAACCGATGCCAACCTTGATGTAAGGGCCAACCAGATTTATGCGGCCATGAATTCAAATCCCAATTTTGAAACGCCTTCACCGACTATGGGCGCATTTGAAGATGCTATTGAAGCATTTGCTACGGCACTTAACGACAGCCGTGATGGCGACCGTTTGCAAGTGGCTATCAAAAATCAAAAACGGGATGAACTGATTGACACACTGCACCTGCTGGCAGATTATGTATTGTTTATTGCCGCCGGTGATAGTGTGGTGGCACTCAGCTCTGGTTTTTCTATTGGCAAAACTGCTGCTACCAAACCACCGATTACCAAACCGGAAAACCTGCAACTGGTGCAGGGAGAAAACTCAGGCGAACTGGTAACCAAAGTGGCCCGAGTAAAAGGTGCTATTGCATACCTGCATCAATATGCTACCGATGCAATGATAGCACAGAACAACTGGGAGAACATCTACTGCAGCCGTACTAAATGTATGATAGTGGATTTGCTGCCGGGTACCAAGTACAATGTTCGTGTGGCGGCCATCGGCCCCCGTGAGCAACTGGTGTACAGCGATGTGATGAGCAGAATGGTGGTATAAGTTGTTGTTGATTGTTTTTTAAATGAACC
>JANNFJ010000797.1:0-1746 GCA_031379725.1 Calothrix sp. OTE_75_metabat_31 | reverse complement strand
TAAGTGAAAATGTACGCCGAACTACCAGGAAATGAACTTGTAGAGCTAGAGGATAAAAAGCCTTTAGGGTAACATTACGGAGATTATCGGTGCTAACTTTTTCTGCAACCTGGCGGAGGTACACTTAAACCAAATCGACCCCGACAACTACAAACAGCAAGAAGAAGCCTTCACTGCTGCGGCTTTATCTGTGGCAGCATTATTACATCACAAGTTCCTCGAACCTCGCTACCAATACAGCCGCGAACTCGACCCCATTGTTGGTGTTTCCTTCACGGGTTTATTCGACTTCTTTGTCCATGCTTTAGGTGTCGATTGGTTGCGCTGGTGGGAACTAGGGCGACCCGAAACCCCTCAAGGACTCGTATTCAAGGGCAAAGAACAGGAATATCTCACCCGTTGGAAAGATATTGTGCATCGTGCCGTGTGGGAATATTGCGATCGCAATCACCTAAAACGCCCCAATCGCTGCACCACTGTCCAACCTAGCGGCACGAAATCCCTACTCACTGGTGCTTCCCCTGGCTGGCATCCACCCAAAGCACAGCGTTTTATTCGCCGCATTACCTGTCGTAAAAATGACCCCGTAGCCTTAGCCTGCCTTGACTACGGATATAATATTATACCTTCGCAATCGGATAAAGATGAACTGGGTAACTTATTAAACGACCCATTCGATTCTCGCTGTACGGAATGGTTAGTAGAAATTCCCGTCGCAGTCAGTTGGGCTGACTTACCAGGTGCCGATCAAATCGATATCAGTAAATTCAATGCCCTAGCGCAGGTAGATTTTTACATGCAAGTGCAAAAATACTACGTCACGCACAATACTTCTGCCACCATCGAACTACGGGAGAATGAAATCGAAATCCTTGGACAGCGAATTTACGAAGCTATTCGTGATGACGAAGGTTATATGAGTGCTGCACTCCTAGCTAGGTTCGACGACCTACAGACCTTTCCCCGCTTACCATTCGAGCCAATTTCTAAAGAAAAGTACGAGGAATTAAGTATTGAAGTCGAAGCACGTCGTAAAAATGACGATTTTCACGCCGCTTTAAGCAAATACGACTTTGGAGAAATGGCTGAAGCCGGCCCCGCAGGTTGTGACTCTGATAAATGCATGATGCCCGAAGAAAATCCTAATTAATTACCGAATGTAGAGACGCGAAATTACCCTAGCCCTAAAAGGGCGGCTGCGCCAACGGGAACCCCTAACGGGGAACGCGTCTTTTATTCGCGTCTGTTATTAAGTAAAGGTTAGAATTTAGAGGTGCTTGGGCAAGGGGTGAAATTATTAATCTTCCCCACTCCCTACTCGCTAATACCTACTCCCTCTGTTAACAACTATGTTTCTCACCGAACTGACACCAATATTTAAACAATTTACCCAACACCCAGTTTCATTTTTGGGTGGTTTTGTCTCTGGTGCATTGCGTCTTCATCTTGCTGATGACCCTGTGAAAACTTGGTTAAACCAACAACTTGGTACAACAACTACCCATATTTCTACTGCCGCAGTACACAATGGTAGAAGTACAGGGCCTCAATCGATATCTATCGATTAGGGTAATCCAAGAAATAAACTCACCCGTCTTGTTAGGCGTCTCGCCTGTCTGTGTATATTTGTAAGACAGGCGAGACGCCTATCTTAGGGGTCTTCTCCTTGGGTATTTTTTCAATTGGAATACTCTTAGTTAAATTTTTAAATTTAGAAAAAATCAGTCACTCAATATATCTAAGCCT
>JANNFJ010000752.1:0-4357 GCA_031379725.1 Calothrix sp. OTE_75_metabat_31 | reverse complement strand
TGTAGGGGCGCAAGGCATTGCGCCCTTATCTTGGTGTAAAATGCCTATACCTCACTAAGTTGAGAAACGCTATATAGATTTTTAGATTGCCTTATAACCCGCATCGGGTTGTAAACCCGATGCTAATAGCAGAAGTCCTCTATAAGAGGACTGAAGGCGAAAGGTAATTTTTGCTATACAATTATTTGATTCTCAATTTCAAAGTCGCAAATTTTACATTAAAAAAATATTATTTAACAGTTCTCTTAAGAGAACTTTGGCTATGAGCCAGGGATTTACAATCCCTGGCGGACAGAAGCGTAGTCGGATAATCGGCAGGAATTAGTTGTTTTTTATACTTACTTCCTAAGTAATAGAAGATGTGAGCTACCCTTCGATATTACGGCGATTCCAATGAAAACATTGGGTTACGCGATCGCCTATAATTAGATAGTTATTTGCGCTAGTTTACTATGCTAGATGAAGCAATTCTCGAACGTCGTTTAGCAATTATTGAACAAGAAGTCAGCGAACTGAAACGTAAAGCGGATAGTAAAGCTACTTCTAGCAACTGGATTGACAACCTTATTAGCTCAATCTCTGATGAATCTGCTTTCCTTGAAGCTTTAGAGTATGGACGGTCTTTCCGTAAAGCTGATACACCCGTTGATGATAGCGACGAACAAACGTAAATTGTCATCACTCATCTGCCAGTGCATTAGATTCTTCACGAATTAAAGCTAATTTCTCCATAAAATCATCAAACGTTGGGTCATTTTCAAATATTCCCGCATATTTCATCTGCGGTACAGCTTCATTGCTTTGTGTTTCGGAATTTACTTCAATCGAAACAAATTTCCCCTTTGCAAGTTGTGCTTCCAAAGCAGATTTAACGTTAGAAATTGCTTCTTCTTCCGTTGCACCTTCTACAGTCAAATTTGGCATTCCTAGAATTGATGCGACAAAATGCTGTTCATCATGACTCTGAACAAAAACTTGATACTGCATAACAATTTTTCTTAACCTCGATTTAAATTGTACTATTTTAAATGGCTAGTGGTTCGTATCATTAATTCTGAGAGGTTGCTAAATCCCCGACTTCTTGAAGAAGTCGGGGATTTGGTCCTCACGAAAGAGTCAAAATTAATGACATAGACCAATAGTTTCCAAAAAATATTGGTCAATATTTATTTCTAATAGCTTCAGATGTTTCCTTAACTTCATTTCCATGTAATCTATTATCTTGTCGTTTAAACTCATCCAACAAACTAAAAAATTTTTCAAACCCTGCTTTTTCATCATGACAGTAAAGCATAATCATCTTTGACCAAGAACTAACTGTCGTTATGCCTAATTTTGTTTGTAACCAAGGTTGAAACTCACCATAAAAATTATCTTCATCCTCTGTATTTTCAATTCCCAACTCGCTGCGAGAACATTCGTATCCCACCAAAAACATAAATAAATCGCTTACCGAAGGACGACCAAGATACATTCCTGGCTTATCCTTAATTTTTTCTAAAATCTTATATACTCCGCTCATATTCTTCCCCGTATTAGATTTATTAATAAAATATCAATTTCCAAATCAATATAAACGTAGGTTGGGTAGCAATATTTGTCGGTTCAGGATAGTCGAGGGGGCTAGAAACCCGGTATCTTGGAGATACCGGGTTTCTAATTTTCCCAAAACATATGCAGTATTGCGTTACAACTAACATACTTGTAATTTACAATTAACAATCCATTTTAATGGATTTTTGCTATTAGACGGGGATTTGCAATCCCCGTCGGGTTATGAAGCGAGTCGAACAATTTAAGTAGACAAATATTTTTATTTATTAATAATAAAAAAGACAGGCAAAAACCTGTCTTTCAAAACTCGATAAAATGCAGTCAAAGCTTAGAAATTCATTTCTGCAGCTTGGACTTTCTCGACTTGTTTCTTCTTTAATACGAGCATGATTTGAGCCAACATAACTAGAGAAACGAAGGCAACTAAACCAGTAATTCGGCTAGCATCTTGGAGGACGATTTCGGCATCTTTCTGACCAAAACCACCAACGTTGGGGTTATTAGTTAAAGCATCGCCTGATTTTACAGCTTGTCCTTCAGAAATAATCAATTCGGGACCAGCGGGAACTGTATCGGTAACGGTTTCGCCAGTTTCGCTTTGAATGCTAACTGCATACTTAACGTTTCCGTCTTCGTCTTCAGTTTTAGCAATCTTGCTAATCGTACCAGCCGCAGAAGCGCTGTAGAGGTTGTTATTGCTCTTTTCGCCAGTTGGATAAACTTGTCCGCGTCCGCGATTTGCACCTAAGTAAATGCCATATTTACCGAAGTGGACAGTTTTATCTTCAGCAGGGTTGGGAGAAAGAATCGGGAAGACGATTTCTTGGTACTGTTCACCAGGCAAAGGCCCAACTAGGAGGACGTTATCTTTACCTTCAGCATAAGGCTGGAAGTAAACACCCTCGATTTCCTTTTTCATTTCCTCTGTCAGACGCTCTTCAGGAGCAATCTTGAACCCTTCAGGCAGCATTAATACCGCACCAACATTCAAGCCGACTTTGGAACCGTCAGCGCCCACCTGTTGAACGTTGGTATCGTAAGGAATCTTTACAACTGCTTTGAATACAGTATCGGGTAAAACAGATTGAGGTATTTCGATTTGTGCTGGCTTTTGCGCGAGGTGACAGTTAGCGCAAACAATCCGTCCGGTGGGTTCGCGGGGAGTCTCCGGATAGGTTTGTTGTGCCCAGAAGGGGTACGCCGATGCGGATTGGGGTAATGCAATATCGCTTGTGAAGAACAATGTCACAGTTGCGATCGCAATGAGCAATGATTTGGTCAATGCTCGAATCGCGGAGTTCGACCGCGTCGTCGTGTAAGCTTTTCTCATCTCGATAAGGACAAGTCTAAATCAGTAAGTTAGTAATTTGTCAAGGGGTTATTAGTCATTAATCATTGGTCATTGGTCAAAAGTCATTTGTTAATAGCCATTATTTGAATTATTGGCTGTATATTTTCAATAGACTTTGAGACTTTTGACTTTTGAAGTCTTGACTACATACTCGGAGCAAAAGTCTAAGCAATGAATGCGCTTAGTATTTCAAATACCCAATACGAGCGTATTTAAAATACTTCGCATTCAGTACTAAGAATCAGCATTTGATTTATGCCCACCAAGGTTCGTCGCCAGTGCGGAAGTCAGTTTCAGTCCAAGCGGAGAGAACAATGCTGTCATCTTGAACCTTAGCATGGCTGAGTGCTAATGATTTAGGTGCAGGACCGCGTACAACTTTACCAGTTGCATCGTACTGCGAACCGTGACAAGGGCATTTAAATTTATTTTCTGCTGCATTCCAAGGGACAACGCAACCCAAGTGAGTACAAACCGCGTTGATGCCGTAATCGGTAATCGCTTCTTTGCTTTCGACAACTATATAGGTTGGGTCGCCCTTTAGCCCCTGAACCAGGACGCGATCGCCTAGATTATGGCTGCCAAGAAACTTGCTCAAACTAACATTGTTGCCAAGTTCGTCCTTTGCAGTTGTACCGCCACTACCTGAACCGCTAGCGGGTGGGATAAAATACTTCACAACGGGATACAATGCTCCCAGAGCTACTCCTGTGACAGTTCCGAACGTAAGCAAGTTCATGAACTGTCGTCGCCCCATATCGGGCACATCTGCCGATTCTGAAAATTGAGCCATAATTCAAGCGTATGATTGTGTATTTTGTTAACAATTTATGCTCAAGTCAGACTTGAGAAACTCTTGTTTGAGTCAATATGCCCACGACCCACAAATCCGCTAGAGTCTTTTTTCAAAAATGTTTCTAGCCTCTTTTAATGGTAGCATTACATTTCTTTATATTTTTATCATACTTGAGTTACGTAAATTAACATAATCACGAAATATAAAATTATGAAGAAGGAAAATCTATGACAGGGCAAGAATTGCGTCAAATGTTACTTGATAAGTGGGGACGCTCATACGATGTACAATTGCGTCGCACTCAGGGTAAAATATTTGTTCAAATCATGTGGAAATACCTAGAGCAAGCTTCTTTCCCTCTGGGTGAAGCTGACTATCAAGAGCATTTAGATAGTGTTGCGAATTATCTAAACGCGATGGGTGGGACAGTTCAGGTACAACAATTCATCGAAACAACGCGGGAACGTCCCCGCTTGGGTAAGGCTGTTTGCTTTGCTCTAGATTTGGGCGAACGTGCTGGAGAATGGTTGGTGGAATAGCACAGATTAAAGATGAGAGAAAATGCTTGGAAAATGATAATTTTAATTAAGTATTATTAAAAAATATATGCTAGTTTTTCTACGTCGATCTAATCTCCTATTTCCATAATTCGACCA
>JANNFJ010000720.1:0-4046 GCA_031379725.1 Calothrix sp. OTE_75_metabat_31 | reverse complement strand
CAGTCCTCTGCTCTACCAACTGAGCTATCCCGGCGTAGGTAATTCGCTGTGGGCAACGAATAATCAATGTAGCCGATATCAAAGAATTTTGCAAGCCCCCTAGATAAAATATATTTTACGATGCTGCTTTTACGGTCAGTTTCATCCAAGTGAACACGACGAGGAAAGCTAAAAACTGCACGAGGACGATACTCGGACCAGAGGCTAGCTTGAATAGTGCCGATGCAAAAATACCCACGACGCTGGTTACTGAACCGATGAAGACTGAAAGAATTAAGAAGCGGTTGAAGTGGTGCGTCATTACTTTAGCGGTGGAAGCAGGAATGACGAGGAAGGCATTTACGAGTAACACTCCGACGGCTTTAATTGCGATCGCAACAGCCAGCGACAACAGCATCACAAACCCGTAACGGTATAGTTGCACGGGAATACCCTGGACTTTTGCCACCGTTGGGTTTAAGGTTAACAAAATTTGTGATCGCAAGGTCAATAATAAAAATATGCTGCTTCCAACTAATAAGAGTAGGGTCAAAACTAAATCGGTTGTGTCTATGGCTAAAATATCGCCAAATAACACGCTCATTAGGTTACCGCGATATCCTTGAATGAGACTACTCAAAATCAAACCAATTGCTAATGCCCCGGATAAGACAATGCTGAGGATGCTATCGCTAGCTAAATCGGTTTTGTCCATAAAGTAGAGGACAACTAAGCCGAATACTAATGTGAAAGGTAGTAGCATCCAAGTAGGATTAATTTGTAACAGTACGCCAAGTGCAACACCGACTAATGCAGCATGTCCAACTGCATGGCTGAAAAACGATAACTGGCGTAAGGTCACAAAAGTGCCTAGTAATCCGCCGGTAATACCCATGAGAATTGCACCGACTACAGCACGCTGCATGAAGGGAAGTTGGAGTAATGCCACTAAGTTGTCTACTGCTGTTAGCCCTAGCAAAGTTGTAACGGAATCGTTAAATAAATTCATGTATGATTATTTACAATAGTTTTATGGTTAGATTTTGAAGTATATCTTTTCTTACAGTCACAGGTTAATTACTGAAACATTTTTAAAATATGCCGTCTAAACATAGCCTTGCTTTTAATATAGATAACCCCGATAGTCAAAGTACAATTACTAGTTATCATAAACAACAAAGTATAGATAGTACCGATGTCCCATCTCAACCAAAAGAGGTACTAGAGAGCGAAAAAGCCCAACGGATGGCAGAGTTTTTTAGCTTTTTAGGCGATGCTAACCGCTTAAGAATTCTTTCACTACTTGCGGGTAAAGAGCTTTGTGTTGGCGATTTAGCAAATATACTCAATATGAGCGAATCTGCCGTTTCGCACCAGTTACGAAATTTGCGGGCAATGCGCTTAGTGAGTTACCGCAAGCAGGGTCGTAATGTATTTTATCAGCTTCATGACAGTCATGTTTTACACCTTTATCAAGCTGTTGCAGAACATCTAGATGAGAAGGAATAAAAAATTAAAGACGTTATGCATAACGTCTTTATAAAACGATTATTTTACAAACTATCAAAAAATTATATTGTCTTTGGTAGTTTGTAATTTGTAGGGTAAGTGTAACACACCCTACAAATTACAAATTAAAGTCCTAAAGTGCGACCTGAGAATCCAGCGACATCAAAGTAGCGAGTTTTCCCTACTGTCTGATATTTAAGAATAGTTTTTAACCCATTCTCAGCAGGTTTTGATTCTAACTTAAAAGTCTTTGCTGCTGTGGTATCAGGTTGATTAACTAAAGCTTCTGTTAATACTCGACCGATTAATTTACCTTGGGGTCGTAATTGCAAATTCAACACTTTGGCAACAGTCCGGGGAACATCGGCATTACTAGCAGGTGCAAAGTCTTTAAATCCTTTCTTGAAATCAGGTCCGATTGCACCCATCATATTGTAAGTGTCAGCACGGCTAAAACTACCGTGCATTCCTTGACCTTGTTGCAAAGTGGTATCAGAAATTTCAACTCCACAAGCAGTGGGGGTTCCGCAACCTGTATCAAACGAACGAAAGTTAATTAATATTGATGGTTTAGGTGTACGTGCGTTACCTCGCAACCCAATCGCTTCGAGTGATAAGGTTCCGGGTATATTACCTAAATCATTATTGACGAAAATACCGCTAACATAATCTTGCTTCAACAGCGAATCAACTATTTTTTTTGCTAATTCTTTTTGGTTGTTTTTGTTTGGTAAATAAATTAGATTAGAACCACCATTTGCAGCGACAAATGCATCGGGTTTACTTGCATCTTTACCAAGAAAGTGATTCCGAGAATGTTCTCCTTTTGTCGGATTCACAGGAGCATTTTTATTATCGGGGTCGAATAACAGCAAGTTTAAATCTTTAGCTAAATCAATTGCCATAAAACCTGACGGTAAAAATCCTTTGGGTACATCAAGATAATTGAGAGTAGCTGCATAACTGGTTTTACTTTCTTTGCTAATTGTCGAAAATCCGTGGTCAGCAGTCACAAATATATTTGTAGTTTCTTCTAATCCTAAATCTATAAGTGCAGACCGAATTTGTGCTAAGTTTTTATCTGCATTTTGTCTTGCTTCTTGCACTGTCGAACCATTGATACCGGGGACAATTTTGTTAAGACTATCACCGTGGTTGTGCTGCGTACCATCAGGGTCACGCGACCAATACACCATTATAAAAGGCTTTTGACGTTGTTTGAAAAGGGGTAAAAGTATTTTAGTTGTTACATCAGCAAAATACTGTTGTTGAGTTGTATTTGCAACTTTAGTTCCAGGAGTTTTGCTATCACCTTTTTGATTGTTTTCTCCACGTTCGGGTGTTGCTTTTGCTAGAGAATTTTTATCGAGTAGACTAATAATTTCCTGATTCAGTGCAATTCCTTTGGTTTTACCTGTATCGTCATCAAATATTATCGTCGGCTCATTTTGCTGCAAGGTAATATCTTGAATTAATACGGGTCCAATTTTGCCAACAGCAGCAGTACTAAAACCTGCTTTACGTGCGGTTGCTAACAGTGTTTGCTCTCCCAGAAAATTAGCTCCGAACTGCTTATTGACTTCCTTAATAACAGCATTATTTTCTAGGTAAGGAATAATACTATTCTTAGCACTTTTAACCGGAGAATTAACTTTAATAGTATTACTAAAATCCCCCGTATCTCCGAGAAAATGACCCGTTGCGATCGCAGAGGCATTTGCTGTAGTAAATGTGGGGAATAATGAGTGACTGTTAAGAAATGTTACTCCCTTTTCTCGAACCTCATTTAATGTCGGTGTATCGGTAGAGTTTACCCAATCGGGACGCAATCCATCGGCAACAAAAATAATCGCATTGTGCTGAGTTGCTTTTGGGGTTGTTTGGTTTGCTTTCTGGTTGTTGCTTTGAGGCACTTTTGCACAAGCAACAACAATTACAAGTACAGAAATTGCCAGGTAGACCCAACGACGAGATTGTGCGAGAAGTCGCATAAAATGGTAGATGTTATTTAGGACACCAAGATTGTATTACTTGATAGATGCTTTTGGTAAATCTTAATTACTTAATTCTAAATTAATCTTTTCTTAACCTGGATTGGTTGAATTTTGGTTTATTGTCTACATGAAGGCTGTTTGACTTACTGAATTTTTTATATTTAATTATAGAAAATAACCCCGTCAAATAAGTTGCCAGGGTTATTGATATTTATATTAATTAAATATTTAAGCTTCCTCTACTATTTTTCTAATAACATCCTCATCTAAATCTAACAAATCAGCTACTTCTTGCACGCTAATTCCTAGTAATAATAGCTTCGGTATAATCTCGGTTTTAACTTTTTATTCGACCTCTTTTATTTCTTGATACACTCTTGTACCTTTAATCAAATTAACACTTAGCATTGCATCTACTTGCTCTCTACTCAAGTTGGAGAACTTATTTAAAAGAATCGATTCTATTAATTCTATAAACTTAAAAATACGTAGGGTGTGTTAGCGCTACTCGTAACACACCGAACAATAATGGTGCGTTACGACTTGCGTCTAACGCACCCTACA
>JANNFJ010000718.1:0-3516 GCA_031379725.1 Calothrix sp. OTE_75_metabat_31 | reverse complement strand
TGTAGGGTGCGTTAGCGCCCTTGGTTACGCACCAATTCTCTGGAACGGTGCGTTACGCTGTCGCTAACGCACCCTACGTATCTTCGATTACGTAAGCGATTCAAATTTTTAGATTCAGCGATAACAGTTGAGCATCTATCTGAAGTATGAATAAAATCTTATTTGTGAGGCATAGAATGGCAGGATGTAAATGCAAGCTACATGTATTTAAGGATTGCGGAACTCGAATCCAACATAATCAATCTGAAAATAACAGTAGGCAGGCAGGTGTAGAGTAAAATGCTAGGAGAAGTTTTGGTAAACGGTAGCGAAAAAAACTATCATCAGGAACCTGCATCTATTTTATGTGTAGGTGTGGGCTGGTTTCCGAAAACTCCAGGTGGTTTGGAGCGATATATTTACGAACTCACGACTAAACTAACTGCAAATCAAGATCGAGTCGAGCTTTTTGGGGTGGGTTTACCCGAAACGGAAATCGATTTGCCAATGAAGTTAACTAATTTAGCTTCTCCCGATGCACCGATTTTACAAAGAATGTGGTCGTGTCGTTCTAATTTTCGTCGCAGACGATTTGAAAAACTGGATGCGATAAATTTGCATTTTGCGTTGTATAGCTTCCCGATTTTGGATCTTTTGCCGAAAGATGTACCGATTACTTTTAATTTTCACGGTCCTTGGTCGTCAGAAAGTAGGCAAGAAACCGACGAACGCAAATTGAGTATTTTACTCAAGCATTGGCTAGTCGAACAGCGAACTTATAACCGTTGCGATCGCTTTATTGTTTTGAGTAAAGCATTCGGCAATCTCCTCCATCAACAGTACCAAATTCCTTGGTCAAAAATACATATCATTCCTGGGGGGGTTGACATTGAAAAATTTCAGCCAAATTTATCGCGCCAGGAAGCACGTGCTAAACTAGGCTGGTTCCAAGACCGTCAAATTATCTTCACATCGAGACGGTTGGTAAATCGAGTTGGGATTGATAAATTATTGAACGCGATCGCATTAATCAAATCTCGAAACCCCGATATTTGGTTAGCGATTGGTGGAAGAGGCCCTTTAGAGTTAGTATTGCAAAAACAAACAACTGAGCTTGGACTCGATGATATGGTTAAATTTATTGGGTTTTTGCCCGATGAAGATTTACCCGTAGCATATCAAGCAGCAGATATTAGCATCATGCCTAGTCAATCGTTTGAGGGATTTGGCTTGGCAATAGTGGAATCATTAGCTTGCGGGACTCCGGTAATTTGCACGCCAGTTGGGGGAATGCCAGAAATTTTACAACCCTTTGCACCCGATTTGATTACCACATCACCCGAAGAAAGTGCGATCGCACAGACTTTAGAGCAAGCATTGCAAGGTAAAATCGTAATGCCATCACGAGTTGAATGTCGTGAATATGCGACTACTAACTTTGATTGGTATAAGATTGCCCAGCAAGTACGTTCGGTTTTGCTTGATAGAAGTTAAGGATTAGGGTGATTGATTAAACACCCACTTTAACCATTGCCCGAAAGAAGACAACGCATTCAAGCGATGTACTCCTGTAGCACGAGTAGCTGCAAGTCCATCAACTGCCACTAATGCAGCATATTGCAACCCCAAAAAGCTATCTACAGCAGCATAGGGACCACCAAGGGTAATTGCTCCTGCAGCATAAATTTTTGCTTTATCATTCCGCATTTCTACCACTTCAAAATTATTCGCTACAGTCAAGCGTCCGCGTGAATTTAATGGTACATTATAATGCTGAACTAAATCATTGAGCAAAGGACTAGATTCAACCTTTGCGTCGAGTCCAGTTGCGTCTACAATAAAATCGGCATCAAGGGTCATTTCGCCAAAACCCTTTGCCTCAATGTAGGTAATCGGACGATTTTGGGCATCGCGTTCAACTTTTTTGACTTCGCCAAACTCAATTTTATACCAGCCTTCACGCAAACCTTGTTCGGTTATATCTTCCCAATCCTGACGGTCTGCTGTGGTGGTTCCACCCCAATCGTTGAGTAAGCGATCGCGTTCAATAGGATTCGCTTTTTCGAGCATAACGCGCAGTTCCCCACCCCAGCAAGCTTTGGGCCAGTTAAAAGGTTGAAATTCGTAATGATTTTTGACTTTGCGCTGGGATTTGCCGAATTTATTCCCCTGGGGTTTAGGCGATCGCATTAAGTGTAAAGCTGTAATATTCGGGTTTTTCTTCCGGGCTTCATGAAGTCGCTGTACAATCCGCGAAGCCACAATACCGCGCCCGCGAATCACAATTTTACCACCCTTGAGTTCGAGTTGTTCGTAAACGTGGTCGTGGTTTTCGTAGGCATTGACAACGGTTTTAAAATCTTGGTACTTTTCCCGGTATGCCTGGAGGTCTGGTAAAAATTGAATTGCTGGATAACCTGTAGCTAAATGGAGAAATCGCGTTACTAGAAACGCATGATTTCCAGGCCCCTTAGAATAGGCAACGCAATATCGACCATCATCGGTTTTACGAATACCTCGCACCCGTCCGTAACGGTAAATTTTATCCCAATTAATTCGTTTTGCTTCGCGGTCGATGGAGTCGAAGACATTTCCCGCACGGGGTGTGTAAGTATTAGCAAAGGTAGGTTCGGAAAACACTTGCCATAAATAACCTAATGCTTGCTGCAACTTACCTTTACTAGCATCCCGCACAGCTTCACGTATCGCATAACTAGGGTATCCCCAAATATTATCTGGGCAAGAATCAGAATTTGACCGCAAACGTTCGTATAAAGGAATCTGTGAATTCAGACAAAGCCGTTTGTAACGTGCGTAAGGTTCTTTTTCCAGCCCCAATGCAACAATTTTCTGGGCACGTACTCCGCAAATTCGCAATAAATCAATCCAAACAAAGCTTCCTAAACCCGCACCAACCGCTAAGAATTCGCATTCTTCCACAGGTAAACCTGTGGCATGAAGGCTTTGTAAGGATATTAATTGTTCTCGAAATAATGCCGGTGGAAAATTGCTACCTATCGGAGTTACTTGTTGGGGTGTGCGCCAGCTAGGGTCTGGAAGGTTAGTATTGGGGTTAAAATTAATTGTGGAATTGGGTGTAGTCGGAGGTGTTGCGGGTGTGTTAGTTAGGAATGTAATAGTAATAGCGTAGGGGCCAATTTGCACAGTATCACCCGAAGCGATCGCACTGCGAGTTTGCCGCTGACCGTTAACATAAACCCCATTAACGCTAACTTGGTCGGTGACGATTAATTGATTTTGTTCCCATTCGATTAATGCATGGAAGCGCGAAATTTCGCTACTATTAAGTAACATCCGCGCCACACGCTGCCCGTTATGGTCTACAGGCATCCGCGCAAACTCCCGACCAAAAGCAATCGGTGGGCTTAAACCTGGTTCTCGCTGTTCTCCCGTTGCGGGGTCTTCCCAACTTAATTTTATCGGTAAATTATAAGTCATTTGTTAGTAGTTATTTGTCAGTAGTCATTTACCGTAGGATAGGCATCCTGCCTGTCTGATATATCCTGCCTGTCCGAT
>JANNFJ010000228.1:0-2783 GCA_031379725.1 Calothrix sp. OTE_75_metabat_31 | reverse complement strand
ACTAACAACATTCTTTGCAAGATCACCCTTGGTTGGAAAATGATAGTGAATTGTCGCTTTACGAATACCAATATAATTGGCAATATCAGCATAACTGAAGCCATTGTAGCCATAAGTCTCTATCAGTTCCTTGGCTATAGCCATTATTTGCTCGTACGTATTACCTGGCTGAAGTGATGATTGAGGACTAGATGAGTGTTGCTTTAAAGTCATTTTTATTAGGAATTTTAAAGATTAAATTAATAATTAGCTGATTATATGCATTCAATCCAAGTTTTTGCTTGAGATATCCCAGGGTAAATTGCCTTACTACTTTCACTACACTCCGGTTTGCGAAAAATTAATTGACAGATTTTTTGCATCTTTCTTAAAGGTCATAAGCAATAGTATCAACACGAGTTTTTCTACTTCTATCAAATTCTTCAACTTTTATTCTAGCCTTGGCATCAATAAAGATTATAGGTATTTTGGGTCATTGTTTCAGCTTGCTAATTAAGAGTATTCCAATTTTTTGGATAATTTTTTTTGGAAAACTCTAACTATTGAGAAGTATATTATAATACTACTAAAATAATTGTTGTCAAATCTTATACGTATTCAAGTATTTTTAATAGAAAAAACACAAAATGTAATATAAACTGAGCTTATACCAATTTAATATGAAGCTGCATATAATAGAGGGGTGCAAACTTAATAACTTTAGATGCCCATGAGTCGTTCATTTAAGATTGAAATCGCACAGAGCGAAGAGGAAATAAAAAAACGTCTACAAACAGCCAACTTGGGAAGCCAGAAAGAACAGTTACAGATGTTATGGTGGCTCAAGAGTGGGCAGGTAAAGGAGCAGCAGGAACTAGCAAAACGCTTGGGTAGAGATACTTCAACGGTGACAAGATGGTTACAGAAATATCGATCGGGTGGGCTTTCTAGGTTGCTGGAAATTAAGAAAGCACCAGGTGCCAATCGAAAAATAAATGATGTTGCGATGCCCTTGGCAACTCCTTTGGGGTATCGCAGCACTTAAAATTGAGTTGGAAACTTATTTTAGAAGCTCTTTTCTATGCAGCTTCATATTAAATTGGTATAAACTATTAAAGAATGTTCCGACAGCCAATGATATTAGATATCATCTCAATAAAATCAATAATTTTGAGGAATTAGAAATACAAATAAATCAAGCTTTGAAAAGTCGAATTCCTCTAGGATTAAAAAAAGGGTGTTTAAAAGTAGCAATTGATTTAAATTTAATTTGTTATTATGGTAAGCCAACATTAGAGGAGTTACCCTACATATATCGAATTTTACGTATTTGCTTATTTTAACATAGTTGGGTTTTTTCCCGCCCACCTACTTAATTGATAGTTTATGTTGCCAGTATTCGGGACAACAGCATTGGCGATGGAGAGGGGTTGATCCCAGAATTGACTGCCCACAACTTGAGCGTTCTGTCCTGGCTACCCGAGAGGGCATAGCGACTGTCCGTACTTAGACAGACAGAGTTCACCTTTGCTGTGTGTCCAAAAAAGGTTCGCAGGCAACGACCCGTGGCGACATCCCACAGCCGCAACGTGTTGTCACCATCTCTCGACGATCCCCCGCTTACCGAGAGAGCGTAGCGACTGTCCGTACTTAGACAAACCGACGAAATCATACCTGTGTCTTCGTGTCCAAAAAAGATTTTCAGGCAGCGACCCGTGACGATATCCCACAGCCGCAGCGTGTTGTCAATATCTCTGCCTATTGTGCCCCCGCTTCCTGATAGAGCATACTGACCGTCCGAACTGAAGTGGACTGAGGTTACTATCGCAGTGTGCCCCTTGAAGGTGCGTAAGCATTTCCCCGTGGACAGATCCCATAGCTTCAACGTATTTTCTTTTGCAAAAAGTAAATTACCGCTGCCCGACAAGGCATAGCGACAGTCTAGGCTTATACAAACTGAGAGTACTGCTTCCGTGTGTCCCTCAAAAGTGCGTAGGCAGTGACCCGTGGCGACATCCCAAAGCTTGAGCATATTTTCTTCTTCAGGTTCTATCATCCCACTCCCCGATAGGGCATAACGACCGTCCGAACTGAGACAAGCTGAGTGTACCACATCTGTATGCCCCTCAAAAGTGCGTAAGCACCGACCTGTGGCAACATCCCACAACTTCAGCGTCTTGTCATAGCTCCCGGATAGGGCATAACGACCGTCCAAGCTGAGGCAGACTGAGGTCACCACATCTGTATGCCCCTCAAAAGTGCGTAGGCAGCAACCCATAGCAATATCCCATAGCTTCAGCATCTTGTCACTACTTCCCGACAAGGCATAGCAAGAGTCTTGGCTCAGGCAGACTGAGTTTACAGAAGATGCATGACCTTCAAAGGTACGCAGTAGACGCTTTGAATGTGGCAAACGCTTTCTAGCTAGCATCAGCGCAGCTTGCACTTCCTCAATTTGTTCGGTATCTCCCTGAAGTCCCTCAAAAATTTTGATTGCCGTATCGCAATCGTCACGCTCTAAATGCACCAAGCCCAAGAGATAGTCAGCAAAACTATTCCTTGGGTTTGATAGCCGCATCTCCTCCATTTCTCTCAGAAGGTCATTGTCGCTCATGCTAGCCGTTCGCCATAAAATCAAACCCCAGTTATAAGTAGATTCAGGATGTTGTGGCTGTAATTGTAATGCCTGCTCCCACAACTGTAACGCCTCTGACTGCCAGCTCAAATCCAGCAACGACATCGCCCGGTTGTTGAGGCTGTCAGCTATGCCTTTACTAGCTTTGGGTTCACAGCGAGGATAAACT
>JANNFJ010000699.1:0-10473 GCA_031379725.1 Calothrix sp. OTE_75_metabat_31 | reverse complement strand
GGTGCGAAGCACCCGGAGTCGCGTAACACGCAACTTTAGTTAGTATTTTTATTTACTCGTATCAGAGCGTAATTGTGTAATCTTTATGTTACATTCTGAAGTGCGGAATGTGGGCTATAAAAATAAATTCGATAAATTGCGAATGAAGTTAAATTTAACGACGATTCCATCATTGGTTGCAGCAACCGTAATATTTGCAGCCCTTTCGGCTTGTACCAGTAACGATAATAACAATCCTTCTCCAAATAATACTGAAGCGCAACAGGAGATTAAAATTGGTGGGTCGAGTAGTAGTTATGGGGCTATGAAAATTTTAGCTGATGCCCATAGCAGTAAAGTCAAAAATAGTAAAGTAACTTTTTTGCCTCCAAGTCAATCTGAAGTTGCCATTGCAGGAGTCAAAGAGGGATTAATCGACCTTGGTAGCATTAGTAAACAGTTAAAACCCCAAGAAGCAGGTAATGCGGTTGAATATCGCCAGGTTGCGAAGGATGCGCTTTTGGTGGCTACACACCCCAGCGTTAAAAATATTACAAACTTAACTACCGATAATCTCAAAGCAATTTACAGTGGGAAAGCTAAAAATTGGCGAGAATTCGGCGGTATCGATGCCAAAATTGTTGTATTAGACCGACCGGAAGATGAATCTGCAAAAAAGCTGTTGCGAAAACATTACTTAGGTAAAGACTTGAAAAATTCACCTTTATCTGTTGTTCTTCGCAAAGAAAGCGATTTGATTGCGGCAATTCAAAGCACTCCCAATAGTATTGGTGCGTTTTCGCTAGCTGATGCGATTTCTAACAAATTACCTGTAAATCGTTTAAGCATTAACGGAGTCGAAGCGACTTCTGAAAATATAAAGTCCGAAAAATATAAAATGGTGCGCGATATTGGCATAGTATCGAAAAAAGCTCCAAAATCGCATGTAAAAGCGTTACTAGATTTTGCTTCAACTCCAGAAGGTGCTGCGGTGCTTAATCAATCAGGATTTGTGGCAGTCAATCAAAAGTAGTAAACGTCAAAAATGCCAACGCAAAAACCAAAAAAGTCTTTTACTGAGGTCGATTGTGAAACTTCCAATAGCAGTTAAGCTATTATTACCATTACTGTCAGTATTTTTGGGGATATGGGCAGCGGGAACTTTTAGCTTTTTTAAGAGTTATTTAGAACAAGACCTCAAAAATGAGGCTGAAAACTTCTCCGTATTGGTTTCACAAGACTTACTGCAAAAGCAAGAATTATTGCGATCGCAAGCACGATGGGTGGCAGATAAAAACGGCTTATCGCAAGCTATTACCTCCGGAAACCATGTTTTACTTTTACAAAAACTTTTGCCAGTCCAATCTGCCCTCCAACTTAATTTAATCAAGGTTGTAGATACCGACGGTACAGTTTTAGCCGATTTACGTCAAGGTGAAATCAATCAAGTGACTCTACTCGATGCTAAAGTTAGCCGCGAAGCTAGTATTGGTATGGAACTATCTGATGTAGTATCTGCACAAGGGAAAGCACCTACAGTATTAGTCGGATTAATATCAGTGAAGTCGCAAGAAAAAATCCTCGGAGGGGTAATTGTTGGTACAGCAATTACTGATGATTTTCTCCAACGAATACGTGGTAATACTGAATTTCATTTAGTAGCTTTGCAAGGCTCACAAGTAATAGCTTCGACTTTACCCAGCGCTAAAAAAGCTGATTTAAAAGCACTTGTACCCAGCACAACACCACAGAAATTGACAATCGGCACGCAGAGATATTTTGCGAAAATTATCACGCTGGATGGAAATAGTAATACAAATGCCAAAGTAGTATTATTGACATCAATCGCCCCCTTAGAACAAGCCGAAAAAAGACTGTGGGTAAGTATCGGTGGGCTTTGTTTGCTTGGAGGTGCTTCAGCAATTTTGGTTGGTATATGGGTAACAGGTTGGTTGACCCGTCGCATTCAAATTTTAACCCGTGCAACCCAAGCATTAGCTAGCGGTGACTTAAATACTCGCATCCGGGTTCAAAGTCATGATGAAGTTGGGATTTTGGCGCAAGGGTTCAATTATATGGCAGAACAACTAACTATACGCGACCAAAAAATCAATATTCAAATGCAGGAAATTGAAGCTACTCTACAAAAACTCAAGCAAACACAAGCGCAATTAATTCAAAGCGAGAAAATGTCTTCTCTAGGGCAAATGGTAGCTGGGATTGCCCACGAAATCAATAATCCCACCAGCTTTATTCGCGGTAATCTTGCCCACGCAAATCAATACAACCGCGATATTCTCGATTTATTACAACTCTATCAAGAATATTTCCCCAATCCACCTGAACCCATCCGCAATCAAATCGACACCCTTGAACTCGACTTTATTATCGAAGACCTTGCCAAGATTTTCACCTCGATGCAAAATGGATGCGATCGCATTACCGATATAGTACTATCACTGCGTAACTTTTCCCGTCTCGACGAATCCGAATTTAAGCGTGTCAACATTCACGAAGGAATTGATAGCACCCTGATGATTCTCTCTACCCGCTTCAAACAACAAAACAAACGTCCAGAAATTAAAATCATTAAAGAATACGATAATCTACCCCCGATTGCTTGCTATCCCAGCGAACTTAATCAAGTATTTCTGAATATTCTTAGCAATGCGATTGATGCATTTGAGGGAAAACTCTCTAATAACTCTACTCCCCAAATTCTAATTCGCACTCAACTTATAGACAGTGAATGGGTAACAATTTCATTTACCGACAATGGTTTGGGGATGAACGAAGAAGTATGTAAGAAAGTGTTTGACCCATTTTTTACAACCAAACCTGTAGGTAAGGGTACAGGATTAGGCTTAACTATCAGTTACCAAATAATAGTCGATAAACATGCAGGCAAAATTGACTGTTATAGTCAGTTAGGACAAGATACAGAATTAGTAATTAAGATTCCCACTAACAATTAGGGAGTAGGGAATGACAGAGATAGGGAGTAGATAAATATTTTATGAACATAGCATTTCTCAATCTACCAAGGTACAACAATTGTAAACTAACGTAGGGGCGCAAGACCTTGCGCCCCTACAATATGTATCTCAGTCGATCGGGAACTGCTGTAAAGAAAATATTATATTACTAATAACGGCTAAGTATGTCGCATTCATCAATTAGCGTTAAAGCCTTATGAATATAGCGAGTTTGTGCTAGGACTGCTGCTAATTCTCTCAATGCTTTCACTTTTGTCGGTGTATGTTTAATTGCTCGTGCAAACTCTTCAGCTTCAGTAAAAACTTCAACAGCGTCCATTACAAATATATCACCGTTAGTGACTAAAACGACTGCTAACTCTCGTAGTTCCTTGGCTTTAACAACCGGATTATTATTTAGTTGTTGTAACAAAACCTCAGCTTTCTCACAACATCCTGCTTTTACAAAAGCTGCGATTAAATCCCGCAACGCTTCGATTTGTGCTGGAGAATCTTCTTCCATCGAAGTTAAGATTTTTTGCGCTTCATCCAAAATAGCTGGATTTAACTGACCTTTTTTTTGCTGCGATTGATGAAGAATCAGTAAAGCTGCAAATTCGGTCAGTCGATCTTGATTCTGATTGCCTGCCAGGCGGTTGGCGTTAGTTTGTTTATTTTCTTTATGGTTACTATAATTCATACTTAAATACAGAAGCTACTAACTAAGTCACTAATTATATTTACGGACTTTATCCGAACTATTATGCATCTTTGGTAACATCTACATTATTTGTATTACGTCTCGAATCGCTTAATATTGCCAGCGTTGATAGAGTAAAAAGACGATGCAGACAAGTAACTTATTAATCTTCCAGGGTAAGTTATTTGTTTACTCATCTGACCATATTTTTAAGTCAAATTACTTCTTGACAAATATGCTTGATTCTGGGAATGCCTCACCACGTTTGCACAGGCATTTGTGACCACCATAATCAAGCGACTCCTCCATACCCTCATATCTACTGCCAATTCGGCAACAATTTTTACGCAGTTTCGAGTATCGTAGATTCAAATCTGATCAGCGCTTAATGCTTACATGGGAGTAGAATTGTCAAATCCTGACTTATTTTGATTTCCGTCAAGACTGGCAGCATCAAGTTGAATATTTTGTTATTAAATTTTATTTATGTCGCCAAATAATCGATTCAATGATATATTCAAACATGTCGAATAGACATCTTGTGAAAATGTAGAGACGTTACATGTAACGTCTCTACAACATATGGTGGTAAAGCAGAATTAATCTATCGAGATGTGTTCTAATCAACCGAGGTTAAAACAAAATAAGAGGCAATCAAATTAGTAGCCCCTTTGTAATAAAATTAGTTGTGTTGTCATGCATCTAACTTTAACTTAACTTTATTAAAAATTTAAAGTGAATCAATAATCAAGTCCCGAATATTATGTTTTTCGATGAAAATAAGAAGAATAGGGAACTTGAATACTTACGTATAGTCAAGACTACAATGTACTAGGTAAATATTACTTAATCGGAGCCGCAGGTAAATTCAGGTAAATATGATTAATACTCATTCGTTAAAACTATTATCCCAGCCAATTCTCGGTTTAATCCTGCTTACAGTCGTTGCCTTCCCAACAGTTTCCTTGGCTCAACGAAGACCGACCGCACGACCGACAAGGCCGGTTGCAGCACCTGCATTTACCCCCAGCAATGCGGGAGGCGTACTCGATACGAATTATACATTGGGTGGAGGCGATCGCATTCAAGTCAAGATATTTGAGGTTCCCGAATATAGTAGTGATTATCAAGTACCTCCTGGCGGTGCAATTAACCTGGCATTGATTGGCAGCGTGCCAGTATTAGGACTAACAACCGAACAAGCTGCCGATGAAATCGCTCGCAGATACGCAAGATTCCTTAAACGTCCCATCGTTTCAGTTAACCTGTTATCACCGCGCCCCATCAACGTTGTTGTTGCTGGAGAAGTAACACGTCCTGGTTCCTATAGTTTGAATTTGCAAAGTGGTGGAGGCAATGACCCCGGTGTACAATACCCAACTATTTTAGCCGCTATCACCACCGCTCAAGGTTATACCCTCAGCGCAGATATCACCCAAGTCCAAGTTCGTCGCCGCATTGGACGCAGTGGCGAACAAATTGTTAGTCTTAACTTGAAAGATTTGCTACAAACAGGTCGTTCGCCCCAGGATATTACCCTCCGTGACGGCGATAGTGTTTTTATACCAAGGGCAACTACAATTGATTTAGCTTCAACACGTAACTTCGCTTCTACTAGTATCGCCGCAGACCCCACTAGACCGCGTACCGTTGTTGTTGCAGGTGAAGTTCTCCGTCCCGGTTCCTACCTTGTGACTTCGGGTGCGGCTGAAGGAGGTAATAGTAATAATACGATTGGTACGCCAAATGTGACAGGTCAGCCGACCTTGATGCGAGCAATTACATTAGCAGGAGGAATTTCTCCTCAAGCCGATGTGCGTAATGTTACTATTCGTCGCTTAACTCGAACTGGCGAACCCCAGATTTTCAGTGTGAACATGTGGCAATTACTTGGTGGGGATGTCAACCAAGATGCAATTCTTCAAGATGGGGATACGGTTTTTATTGCTACAGCAACCGAAATTAACCGAGCTGAAGCTACACAATTGGCAACAACGACTTTATCACCAAGCAAGATTCAAATTGGTGTAGTTGGGGAAGTCAAGAAGCCTGGTCCTGTGGATATTCAGCCGAACAGCAGTTTAAATCAAGGTTTACTGGCAGCAGGTGGCTTTAACGATGCTCGTGCGAGCAGAGATGCTGTCGATTTGGTACGTGTCAATCCCGATGGTTCGGTGACAAAACGTCAGGTTAAAGTTGATATGGCTGCAGGTATTAATGAAAATACGAACCCAATTCTTCGTAATAATGACGTTATTATTGTCTACCGCAACGGCATAACTAAAACGAGCGAAACTGTTGGTAATGTAATTAGCCCATTTAGTGGTATTTTGGGCATTTTCCGCGCTTTATTTGGTGGCTTTTAATTTGAGTCTTTTTTGAAATCTAGACCCGGTTTCGTCAAGAAGTCGGGTTTTTTTATGCTTTCTTTTACCCATGACCAATTTGGAACAAATTTATGATTTTACAGTCAGATAGTTGGTGATACTGCTTTTGTTAACGAATGTAGAGACGTTACATGTAACGTCTCTACAAGGGTTTTACGCTTTGCAATTTTCGCGCTGTCGAGCAGTATTGAGATAGTTGGTGATTGCACAGGCAAGATGCCTATGCTACGTGATACAAGGATGCTAGATACATTGATACTATTAAATTATCTTGACAGCACAGGCAAGATGCCTATCTTGGACGATACAAGGCTGTAGCACGCTCAATTTTATTAAATTCTTCACACATTCTACCTATAATGGCATTCATGCACCCTATTAACAATCGGCTAAAAGTATCTTTTTTAAAAGGTTTATTGTGCAGCTTAAGTCTTGCTTGTAGCTGGGGAGCGGCAATGCCGACTTCATATGGAGCGGAAACAATTACAATCCAACTGGGGCCGTTTCAGCAAACTGTTGAATTAGCTGATGTCGAAAATTTTGCTCGAACCGGGAAAATGCCTTCACAACTCAAGGTATTTTCGTCCTTTCTGACTCCCGAAGTCCGGGGTTTACTCAACCAGAAGTTACAAATTAGTCCAACGATTGCCGATAAGTTTTTTGATGAAATTGTTAAAACCCCCCAAGGTAAACAATTAATTTCCTCACTAGGAGGAGCTCTACCAGGTAGCACAACCGAAAGTCTTCGAGATACCCTTAGTTTGACACTGCGACAAGCAAACGGGTTAACTGTACTGGGGTTTCTACGGGCATATCCTGGTGAAAATGTGACTGTTGATGCAACCAAAGCAGTGGGATTAACGCTGGCTTTGAACTCTGCAAATTTGCAAAGCCAAGCATTTGGAGCTTTACTCGAACGCCAAATGGTGGTAAAAAGCGATACTTTATTGCCCAAAAATATTAACCCGGCTGCACCTGGAAACGAAGCAGTACAACAACAATCTTTAATATTACAAGACCGTTCCCGCAATCGGACTATTCCCGTTGATATCTATTCGAGTCGTAGAAATACCCAAAGTCCACTGGTTGTGATTTCTCACGGGTTTGGAGCAAATCGGCAATATCTCCGTTACTTGGCAGTACATCTAGCAAGCCACGGGATAAGTGTTGCCGTACTCGAACATCCGGGGAGTAATGCTATTGCAGTTAATCGTGCTTCGGGTACTGCTGATTTAGCAAAACTATTACCTGCGAGCGAATTTATTGACCGACCCAGAGATATCAGCTTTTTAATCGATGAATTGGCAAAAATAAATACTCAACCCGGACAACTCCAAGGAAAATTAGATGCTCAGAATGTGACAATTATTGGACATTCTTTAGGTGGTTACACGGCATTAGCCTTAGCTGGAGCTAAACTTGATTTAGATGCATTGCGGAAATTTTGTCAAAATTCGCTCGGTATTGGCGAAGCACCTGGAGATTGGTTGCAATGTGCAGCGACTTCGTTGAAAGACAATAATACCGAGTTGCGAGACAAACGGATAAAAAGCGCGATCGCACTCAATCCTCTGACAGGAAATTTATTCGGCAAAAAAGGACTTTCCTCAATCAATATCCCAGTTTTAATGCTCGCTGGTACTGAAGATGCCCTAACACCCGCACTCAAACATCAATTTGCACCTTTTACCCAACTACGAGGTAACAAATATCTCCTCACAGCAATCGGTGGTACTCACCTGAGCGTTAGCGACCCAACCTACCAAGCAAGCCAAGCAACTAATATTGTCAAAGAACGACGCGGTACGGAAACTAGAAACTTGCGCGAACTGGTGAATGGTGTTAGTTTAGCCTTCGTCAAACAACAAACCACCGAAGCTAAAATTTACCAACCATTTCTCACATCAGCTTACGCTCAATCGCTTTCAACAACGCAATTACCTTTGCGTTTAGTATCCGAATTGCCAGGAAATTTAAAAACCTGGGCTGAGTATGTAGCGAAGTAGAATTAAGGGAGTAGGGAGTGGGGGAAGAGGGGGAAATGGGGAGATGAGGAAATGGAGAGATAAAAATGTATTTTTTATTACTCATCCTACTCCCAAATTCCTACTCCCTACTCCCTAATCGTATATTGACGATATAATTTCTCAAAATAATCACTTAAAAACACCAGTAGGAGTACATATGGAATCGGCATTAGTTGCGATAGTTTTGGCGCTAATCGGATATGCGTTAGGATCGACTAAGGTTATTAATCAAGGAAATGAAGCCCTTGTAGAGCGGATGGGACAGTTTCACCGTAGACTTAGACCCGGTTTACGTTTTATTGTTCCTCTAGTTGACACCATTGTGATGGAAGATACTACTAGGGAACAAATTCTCGATATCAAACCACAAAAGGTAATTACAGCAGATAACGTTTATCTCGAAGTTGATGGAGTTGTCAACTGGAAAATTATAAATATGAAGGACAGCTTCTATGAAATTGATGATATCCAAATTGCACTAGCAAACCTCGCAACAGTTGAACTTCGTGCTAATCTTGCCGAGCGTAATCTCGAACAAGTAATTGCTTCGCGTAGTGAAATGAATCGAACTTTACTACAATTATTAAATGCTACTGCTTCAAAATGGGGAGTTGAAATTATCCGTGTAGATATTCAAAGCATTACACCTCCCGAAAGTGTGCAAATATCTATGGCAGAACAACAAGCAGCAGTAATTAGAAAACGTGCTGCAATCACTGCTGCCGAAGGGGAACAAGAAGCAGCAATCAAACGCGCTCAAGCAACCAAAACTTCGATGCAAATTCTTTCGGAAGCATTGCGAACCAACCCCGAAAGCAAGGAAATTCTCAGATATTTAGTCGAGCAAGAAAAAGTAGAAGCCAGTCAAAAGTTAGGTGCAAGCAATAATGCCAAAATTGTTTTTCTTAATCCCGGTGTAACTCCCGGAGCTTACGACCAAATGATTGGTGATATTGCTGCTGAGACAAATGAGAATAGCAATCCAGAAAAGGGTTCAGCAACTGCTTAAATTAGGGGAATAGGAAGTAGGGAGTAGGAAAAAATATAGCTTTTTTCTCCCTTTTCCTTCTTTAATCCATAAATAATAAATTTCTACGCGATGCCCTCGGCAACCAATCTCCTAGCCCCTAAGCCCTGCGGGCAGGCTACGCCAACAAAGACGCTGCGCGATAGCTTGCTTCCCCGGAGGGATACGAAGATGGTATCGCATTTACAAAATATATTAAATTAAATTTGTAGGGGTGGGGTTCCCCCACCCTCTTCGACTATATGACATATGGCAATCATTAATTGAATAGGCTGCTACAGCAAATTCAAGTGTATCTACCATGACTATAAACGAACCAAACGCTAATTATGATGAACCTTGGAAGGAAGCATTAGGGGAATATTTTGAGGACTTCTTACAGTTCTTCTTTCCACAAGTCCATGATTTAATCGATTGGAGCAAACCACCAAAATCCCTCGATAAAGAGCTTCAGCAAATAACCGCTTCGTCGGACTCAACTTTACGTTTTGCCGACAAATTATTCCAAGTTTGGCGAAAAAATGGCGAAGAAGCCTGGATTCTCGTTCACATTGAAGTGCAAAGTCAAGAAGAAGCGGTTTTTCCGAAGCGGATGTATATTTATAACTACAGAGCTTTTGACCTATATGAGAAGCCTGTGGTGAGTTTAGCAGTATTGGGGGACGAACGCAAAAATTGGCGGCCCGCATCTTACGGTTACGCTTTAGGTGGTTGCGAAGTCAGCTTGAAGTTTCCAATTGCTAAACTAGTAGATTATGAGGCACAGTGGCAGGATTTGGAAGCAAGTACAAATCCCTTTGCGGTGATTGTCATGGCACATCTCAAAACTAAAGCCACTACAGGTAAACCGATTGAAAGGGAACAATCAAAATGGAATATAGTGCGGGGATTGTATGATAGGGGTTTTGAACGAGCAGAAATTATCAAACTTTTCCAAGTCATTGACCGAATGATGACATTACCGCAAGAGTTAGCACAAAGTTTTGAAGAAAGATTAAGTAATTTTCAGGAGGAAAGAAAAGTGCCATTACTCAGCAATATGGAAATAAGAGGAATAGGAAAAAATGCACGTGAGTCAGTAATTACAGTTCTGCGTTTGCGCTTAGGTGAAGTTTCAACGGACGTGACAGATTCTATAAATAGTATTGAGGATTTATCCTTATTAAAACAGCTCTTGGAAAAGGCTGTAACGGCAAATTCTTTCGTAGAATTTCAGCAGTTTTTAGAGAGCCAAACTGAATAAATCTTCTCATAAACTTAATTTTTAGCCTGCTTTTGCAGGCTTATTTTATTTGTTTTGATGGTTAAAACAACTTTAGTAAGAGGAAAGACAAGTGCCATTACTCAGCAATATGGAAATAAGAGGAATAGAAAAGGG
>JANNFJ010000641.1:0-1558 GCA_031379725.1 Calothrix sp. OTE_75_metabat_31 | reverse complement strand
GTAGAGACGTTACATGTAACGTCTCTACATATTACGGATATTTCGGACAATGCATAAATATCAATTAGCTGGGTTTTGCCACCAATCTTCATTGATTTTTCTGAGTTCAATTTTACTATTGATATGCAAGCAATCGGGGTTAATAGCTTGATTTTGGAGTACTAAGGGTTGAGATAAAAATTCTAAAATTTTTAGCTTGTTAACTTCTGATATATTCGACTTCCTGATAAGATTAGCAGCATAATCAACATTTTTATGAATCAAGCTAAATAAAACCGCTTTCAGCACGGCTTTTTCATCTTTTAAATAACTTGAATCTTTGACATAAGCAACGTCAAATTCAACTATTTCCCCATCTAAATGCGGGTTATATTCACACGATATCAATCGAAAACCCTGCTCTATTAGTAGAGTATGAATTTCTGGGAATAATGGAGCGTCGGTATATAATTGTCGTAACTGAGTTTCTAAAAATATTCCAACTACGTTATTTAAAGTTGATAAACCCCCTTTCAAAACTTCATGTTCCGCACCTTGAATATCAATTTTGAGAAAATCGGGTTTTTCAACATCAAAGTTTTGAGTAAAAAAATCTAGCGATATAGTTTCGACTAATTGAGTATCAACTACTTCAAAATACTCTGCAACTGAATAATTACCCAGTACATCCTGATTAGGTCGGTAAAGCGATGAGCAACCGGGATGTTTAGTAATATAAATTTCTCGCATCCCCTGAGATTCGGCCAATGCAAATGGAAAAATCTTTTTTAAACCCGATTGACTCGATTCGTCAAGTTTTACGGTTTCTTCTTTATCTGGTTCAAATCCAATGACGCTAAAATTTCGTAAATTTAACAATTGCGTGTATAAATAATGAATACCATATCTTGCACCGATATCATACATTACAAGTGAGAGATTCGGGTATTCATCGTTTAGCCAATCAACAATTGAATTTAGTTGTTTTGGCACTGTATCAATTAACATGGTAGATGGTTGGTAGGTAATGAATGACGAGAATCTTCTCGAAACACATTTTACACCTAAGTGGTACAAATGAGATGCGAATATTTTAAAAGCACAGAAACCCGAAATCTTAAAGATTTTGGGTTTCTCCATAAATGCGAATGATTTAAAAGTCCAATGTAAATTGTTCTTATTTTTACTTGTGGTTGTAGAATATTTGCTGTGAGGGATTTTTATCGTTTGCTTGGGCTGTTGAAATCATGCTACTGGTGCGAGTGATGATTGCCAAACTTAATAAGACCAGGATTGCGATCGCACTATAACAAACTGGCTTGTTTACCGATTGAGGCTTTTCATTTTCTGGGATTTCGTCACTATCTAGAAAGATTTCGTCTTTGATTATCGAAGTCCATTCAACTCCACCATGCCACCAAAAACCGGATACATTCAAGTCGTTCAAACGGTGAAATCTACTGTTAATGTCCTGTTCTTTTTGCTCTAACATGTTATTTCCTCAATGTATATTACGTGACCTGTATAACTAAGCATTGATGAGGCTCGTAGTAGCGCGTTAGCGCATTCTTCACCTACG
>JANNFJ010000598.1:0-3460 GCA_031379725.1 Calothrix sp. OTE_75_metabat_31 | reverse complement strand
CCATTCTCCCCAAAAATAAAATATAGCGATCGCGTTCTAAACCCAGTGCTTTCAATAAGCTAAATTGGGGGTCAGAATCCGCATAACTAGCAGGGGCATTGGGGATGTAAACTGTGTCTCGACCGTAAGTTTGCAAAAAATAGGTAGCAAGAGCGTCGGAAACAACAATAATTCCATCTGCAAAACGAACTGCTGCCCGTTCCCCCGTCTTAATCAAGCGACTCGATAAACCTCCCCACTTTGCCCGCTGCCAATCGAGTCCCTGACAGGTGACGACCACCTTTGTCTTCGGTGAAAGGCTCGGTAAAAAAGTAAATAGTGAAGGCCCCAGCGCGTGAAAATGCACAATATCGTATTTGGTTGTAGTTGATGCGATCGCACCCAATGCCGATGTCATCAAAGCATCAACGCCACGCATCGGTAAACCTGGTAATGGGATGACATTTACCCCTTTGTAATCGTAGCGATCGCCCCACATCGAATCTGTGTAGGAAGCACGAGCAAATAAATCGACGCTATGACCTTGGGCAGCCATACGCGGGTAAACTTCAGCACAGTAATGCTCGATTCCCCCCTGTTTCGGAGGTAGTCCTTTTGCACCAATAACAGCAATTTTCATAAATACCTGTTGTGTTTTCTATGTATATACACTTTGGGTTAAAGTTGTATTTTTATATCTGGTGTTTGAGTTAAAGGTTCGCAATCTTGATTATTTTTCGCCATTCTCCGAACCCGCACCTACATTCCCTATTCCTGCAAGGCTGGGGTTACCCCGTCCCGCCTCAATTCCCAATGCCGCCACATATCCTTATAAACATCAGTTACAACAGTATGAGCGGCGTAAGAGCTAGCTGTTTGTACGCAAGCTTCTGAGGGAAATTTTTCAGGATGAGCGAGACAGTCACGTAACGCCCCAGCAATACATTCAGGTTGGCGTTCTGCACATACCACCCCATTCTGAGAATTGAGAAGCTTTGGAGTTTCGCCTGTTGCAGTTGTGACTATCGGTGTCCCACAAGCAAGAGCTTCTAGTACAACTAAGGGTAAACCCTCATATGCACTAGTCAAAACAAAGACATTAGCAACACGATGCAATTGCGCCAATTCTGCTTGCGGTAAAGCTCCTAACATTGTCACTCGGCTTGTTAATCCCCTGTGATGAATAGCTTCACGTACTTGTGGTGCTAACTCTCCATCACCCGCGATTAGCAAGTGAACATTTGGTTCATCCAAAGCAGCAAACGCACGCACAAGTAAATCTGGGTCTTTTTGCGGGTGCAATCGACCTGCAAACAGAATAAATCGCGTATCTTCAGCCAAACCAAGCTTTTGTGCGAATAAGCGTCTTTGGATTTCGCGTTCTGAGCGTTGCAGGGGGTAAAAAACTTCGTTATCGAATGAATTTTTAACGTAAGCAATGCGATCGCTCAAAGTTGGATAGCGCTGCTTGTACAAACGCGCTGAATCGGTATTGCACGATAAAATTTCGTCAAATTGTCGCACTAACAAACTTTCTAGCGCAAAATAAGCACCTGGAAATCTGCGCCACAAAATCGCTTTTTTATCTCCCACAGCTTGCATTTGCGTATGAATATCATTGTGGATAAATAGCGTTTTTTCACCTTGCCAATGCATAGCTGCCAATGTCGGTTCCAAGCGATGAAAATGCATGAAATCTGAGGCAAAATAACGCCCTAATAGAGCAGCAGTATATTTGACTGTGGTGGGAATTAAGCCTCTAACATTGTCATTTTCGAGAGCAAACAATGGTAAAAATTTAATCGACTTACCTGCAAATTCGGCTTCTTGCCATCTACCTATGGGTTTACTTTTGTTGTCGCCACAACCCACAAGCCTTACATCAAATTCACTCGGTGCGTACTTAATGAAGGTTTTAACTACTGTCTGAATTCCTCCAATCGTACTGTTCCAAGGATTGAACTGGTAAAAAATTGTTAAAACAGGTTTATGCATTACGGCAATCCTGGATGAATCATGGGAACACACACTCGTGGAAGCACAGAGAAGGTTTTTTACCTTCACAAAAGCTACATAGGAATTTTGCTGAAATTACATATAAGCTTCATTACATTTTTAAAATCATAGTAAAATCCTAATCTCTTTAAACTTTTATTGCACTTTATTAAGGCAATCTTTACAAAAACTTGATAATTGATGTTTACAATTATACGTACAAAATTAAGATAGATACTTAATGGACAAAAGAAAGCTTTAGCTTATACCAAAACTCTAGGGTCGTCAATCACAGTTTCATACTAACTTCATCTAGTAATTAATCTTTAGTGAGATATTATTCAAATCGGATGGCAGATATATCTGTATCAGTTTTAATACTCAGCTAATAATTCAATAAAATGCCAAATCAACCGACTTAGCCTCTGACTATGGATAGATATACTTATAGCTAATTTAAATAGTTATTTTAAAAATGCATAATTTTCATATAAGTAAAATCACTCAGTTGGATGAAACCACTGAAGGTATTTAATAAAAATATATCAAAAGTCAACAAGGTAGTAGTCAAGTATCAAGTTGTTAGCATACACGAAACGCTGACATATAAATATAAGTCAAAAGTCTAACAATTATGTATGCAATTACGTAATTGTTCATGTCAAAAGTTTTCAGAGGGTAGTTAAGTACACTCATTTCCAATTACTTTGTGTACTTTGCGTCCCTTCACTTATTTCATGTCAAAAGTTCTGATGGGTTGTAGGTTGGGTGGAACGTAAGTGCAACCCAACGATTAAATGTTGGGTAACGCTAATGCGCTACACCCAACCTACAACCCCCCAAAATTAATGACATAAAGTACTAAAAGCTAAAAGTTTTTTTGTAATCACCTATTCGGGTGAACCGAGTGGAGGAAGTTGAGCAAACTGAATAAATAGTATAGTGATTGCCAAATCAAAATAGTAATTATCGTCTCCAGTAACAATTGTCCCTTCGTCGAAGCAAATAGCGTTTATCCAAAAGATAAGGTTGGAAATATGGCATCAATTCGTGAAATTGCCCAGTCAGCTATTGCAAATGGTTTTTTGAGTGATACTTGTATCAAACAACTCAAAAATTTGCTCAAATTTGGTTACGACCAAGAAGATATCGACGCTTTAATGCGATTGCACGAAGCTGTAGTAACTGGGCGGGTTCAAGAAAAATCAGCGATGGGTCAAAAACCGCTATCGAAAAAGAATCCTCGTGGCATCGTGAAAATGAAACTTGTCTGTCAAACCACATTTGCTGCTGTAATTTTTGGCACAATCGTGTTTGCTGTACCTAAAAATGTCGAGCAAGTTATTTTGACTAACGATATGACAACAAGTGTTGATTTTTGGCAGAATTAGTAGGAATCAGGGAGTGGGAGCATATTTGTCGCTTTAATATAAAAAGCGAGGAATATTGTAGCACAAACAATTACATCGTGTACAAACCAAAAGGT
>JANNFJ010000545.1:0-5428 GCA_031379725.1 Calothrix sp. OTE_75_metabat_31 | reverse complement strand
CAGTGCTTTGGAATTTGCAAATCAGTGAGCGACTTTCTGACGTTCAGACGAACGTGATTTGGGGCGGCTTTCTGGAATGGGAAAGCCGGTCATTTTGGTTAGACACCATCCCCTTACACGAATGTAAGGCAGAAATTATCGCAACGTCCGCACAGTATCGTTAGCATGAATCTTAAAAGCAGCTACCGAGTCAACTTGCTGCAACATCTGATATAACTGCACTTGACCAAGTGATTCGAGATGCGATCGCAGTTCAATATTCGGTGCAACCCTGGGAATCTTCATCCCCCGCACAATGGACTTAATGTACAAACCAGTTCCTCCGACCAAGAGAGGAGGAGACAAGGAGGAGGGGGAAGACAAGAAAGCATTATTCCTTGCCTCCCTTGTCTCCCTTGTCTCCCTTGCCTCCCTTGTTTCCCTTGCCTCCCTTGCCTCCCTCCCATCACTCCCCACTCCCTCAATTACCCTGTAAGCTTGTTGCTGAAAGTCGGCAACAGTCATAGTTTCGGTAGGGTTGCAAATGTTAATTAAATAGTGGGGTACTAATGCTTGTTCTGCTTTTGTAGGCTTTGCTGTACCGATGTCAAATTCGCGGTATACTTGACGCGAATCGGCACTGAGAATAACTGTATTTAACCGCACAGCTAATTCTAGTGCCAGTCCGGATTTGCCTGTTGCTGTTGCACCACAAATTACAATTAATTTAGTCATTAGTTATATAGTTATTCGTGTTTTTATTGTTTTTATCCAAATGATTTTATTGGTAGAGATTAAAACGTTTGAACTAAAGATAATTCTGTCAAAAAAAGACAACGAACATTATTGATAGTCGAACCATCCCAGATGCCTAAATTGTCTGCCATGCTGTTCGCGTAGCGTTCTTGCAGGGTATGAAGCCAAGCCTAATTAAGCATCTGCTGGGATTCTTCGCTTTACTTCCTTCTCCTTATAATGAAAAAATCGTGTTTTTACAAAATAGTGATATCTTCTTGGTTCTTAACCCAAAGATAAAAGTAAACCAATTTTTTTCAACGTAGAAATAACGTTATAATAGTATAGTATCTTCGTTGGCAAAAAAGGTAAAAGCAATTAGGGGCAAATCAGCAAGAAGTTATTTAATATAAATACTTAATAATAATTATTTAATCTTAATATCTACCTTATTTTGCCTTCCTCCCTTCTACCCAATTTAGGTATATAGAGTTGAAACACCAAGAATTTGAACAAACAGCCGAGAAACCGTAGCGGGTGCATCCCCTATATAAACTTCTCTTCAGATTGCCCTAGCGCAGTCATCAAGGCTTTTATGCTAGAATCCTGGAGTGTTTTTGACTTTTCGCCTTTAGGCGACTTCACCCCAACCCATCAGGAGAAATTTCATGACAACCGGTTACGGTGCTGAACAGATACAAGTACTAGAAGGTCTAGAACACGTCCGCAAACGACCGGGGATGTACATCGGTTCCACCGGAACGCGAGGACTTCACCATCTAGTTTATGAAGTAGTAGATAATTCCGTTGATGAAGCTTTGGCAGGTCACTGTACCCATATCGAAATTGAACTCAATGCCGATGGTTCCTGCCGAGTTCAAGATGACGGTCGCGGTATTCCTGTTGATACCCATACCAAAACCGGAAAATCAGCACTCGAAACAGTAATGACAGTGCTAGGGGCAGGTGGTAAATTTGGTGGTGGTAGCTATAAAGTTTCTGGTGGACTTCACGGTGTAGGTGTTTCAGTTGTAAATGGTTTGTCCGAGTGGCTGGACGTTACAGTTTGGCGCGATAAAAAGGTATATACCCAACGCTACGAACGCGGAATACCCCAAGGTGATTTGAAATCGCAGCCCTCAAAAGACACGCTTACAGGAACAGCTGTACAATTCAAACCCGACGATACAATTTTTCTAACTGGTACTGAGTTTGATTACATTACCTTATCAGGTCGCTTGCGTGAGTTGGCGTATTTGAATGCGGGTGTGAGAATCACCTTTACTGACAACCGTTTAGAAGTTATTAAAAGCGATACACCCAGAATCGAAACCTACGAGTACAAAGGTGGAATCCGCGAGTATATTGCTTACATGAACACTGATAAGCAAGCTTTGCACGAAGAAATTATCTTTGTACAGGGTGAACGTAATAACGTACAGGTGGAAGTCGCGTTGCAGTGGTGTACGGATTCTTACTCGGATAACGTTTTGGGTTTTGCCAACAATATTCGCACCATCGATGGTGGTACGCACCTTGAAGGTTTGAAGGCAGTGTTAACGCGGACAATGAATAACGTTGCCCGTAAGCGTAATAAAATTAAAGAACACGAATCAAATCTTAGCGGCGAACACGTCCGCGAAGGTTTAACGGCAGTAATTTCGGTGAAAGTCCCCGACCCTGAGTTTGAAGGACAAACTAAAACCAAACTGGGAAATACAGAAGTTCGCGGGATTGTGGATTCGTTTGTAGGAGAAGTCCTCACCGAATATTTAGAATTTCACCCCGGTATTGCCGACTCAATCCTAGATAAAGCTATCCAAGCTTTCAAAGCTGCCGAAGCTGCCCGTCATGCACGGGAATTAGTACGCCGCAAATCGGTGTTAGAATCGTCGCCATTACCCGGTAAGCTGGCAGATTGCGCGACCCGCGACCCTAGTGAATCGGAAATATACTTGGTGGAAGGCGATTCCGCAGGCGGTTCGGCCAAGCAAGGACGCGATCGCCGTTTCCAAGCAATCCTACCTTTGCGCGGTAAAATCCTCAATATCGAGAAAACCGACGACTCAAAAATCTATAAAAATAACGAAGTTCAATCGTTAATCACAGCTTTAGGTTTAGGTGTCAAAGGTGAAGAATTCGATATGACGCAACTGCGTTACCACCGCATCATCATCATGACTGACGCGGACGTTGACGGGGCACACATCCGCACGTTGCTGCTAACGTTCTTTTACCGCTACCAACGTGCCTTGGTCGAACAAGGTTACATTTATATCGCTTGTCCGCCATTGTATAAAGTCGAACGCGGACGCAATCATTATTATTGCTATAGCGATCGCGAAAAAAACCAAAGGATCGCTGAGTTCCCCGAAAATGCAAACTACACCATCCAACGGTTCAAAGGTTTGGGTGAAATGATGCCCCAACAACTTTGGGATACTACCATGAACCCCGAAAGCCGCACCCTCAAGCGAGTGGAAATCGAAGATGCTGCTGAGGCTGACCGGATATTCACAATTTTAATGGGCGATCGCGTCCAACCGCGTCGAGAATTTATCGAAACTTACGGTTCTAAGCTCAACTTCATGGATTTAGATATTTAATAAATATCAATCCGACATCCTGAATATGCGATTAGGTCATAAAACCTAGTCGCATTTCTTTTAGATAGAATCCTAGGTAGAAATCTTAATTTATTTCAAAAAGCAAATAGGACGGTTATATCAGACAGTAACTAGTACGCAAGTTCTGTTCAGATTCGCCAGTTCGTACATAAATATTATTTTTTATGCAATTGATTAACTATATTTATATATTTTTCTAAAATAAGATTTTTTTATTTAATACAAATATCAAATCGATATTTATTATCAGTTCTCTAGAGTTTGCTCTGCACTCGGCTACTTTTCTTGGTTCTAAGTTCCAAAGTACTTACGTTCTTAATAAAAATTAACTTTAAACTATTAATGCGAAATATCTCTACACAATACATAACAACTTCATATATATTATGTGACGAGCTACTCGATTTCCTAGTTACAGATTTACTCGATTGGCAAAAGATCGATGCCTAATGCGAAAATTCTGTGAAGTGCATCAAGTCGCGCAAAAGTAATCGTTGCTTTGCTTTTAGCTGCAATTTTCAGACATTTTAAGTGCCTAGAATACAGGTAAGAGTAGAAACACAACAACCCTCGGACGTTCTTGGTGTATTAAAGGCGCGAATCGTTACATTATCATCCGCGCATATCACCATGCTCGCTGACGGGGTAAAAATAAAGCTCTACGCCGTGCCTACATCTCGAAAAATGTATCTTAGAAAGAGCCAGACCTGCGCCATAATTCCCACATATAGCCATTGGTAGGCAATTAGTTTGTAAACACACTATGCATTTTTGTATCAATTGAGCTAATATTATTAGTCCTGACTGCCAAAACCCTTTTTAATTGATTAAAATACTTTGTATACAATTGTATACAATAAGAGCAGTTTGTCAAGTCTCGCAAGGCTGACATATTGGTAGCATGGTAACGTGCGATTAAAATTAAATAAGCTAAAGTTGAATTAATCTGCCAAACGGTTGATTATGTCCGATCCTCAACAATTTAGTTCTGGCATTCGGCATTCATCTAGTTGAGTCACCCAGAATCCGATGGGACTGGCCAAATTACTCAAAAAGTCAATCTTGTTATATTTGAGCAAGATGCTTGGCAAGTTTGTTGGCTACCATACTCTGTCAAGAGTGTTGTGTAGCTACCAAAATGGTAAATACCTTCTTGGGCATCTGTAAAGAAGTTATTTAGTCGGACTTACACCGCTTAATTTCCAGCTTGAGGGTAAACTAAACCAAAAGCGATGTCCGATTCTGAAAGTTTCTTGTAGGTATCAAAAGCTAGTACATACTCAGGAGCGAAGATAATTGTTCACATAAAAATCTCATGTAGATGTAATCAGGAGTATTGAAAGCTTCTCACCGCACGAACACAAAAGTTATTATTATAACGATGAAATTAGTGTTTTGGAGAATACCTTGATTCCGACTTAAGTTAGTACACGTAATTTTTAAAGTCATGAAAAATTGTACGTGCCATACATCAAAGTTTTGAAGAAATTTGAGCAATTGACTACCACTTTGAATATCTTTTTGGTATGACCCGCTTGACCTTACTTAAATACTTTATGTCCATCGCACAAAAAGAGTGCAATTTCTGTGAAACAGGCTACAATCGGAACAGTCTTTACAGAAAATCCTTAAGGCGTTTTTCGTTTTTAAGGAGCGGTAAATTTTTTTAGCAACAAGAGTCTTCTTCGGACGATTCAAACGTAAATCATGTTGCATTTGCAACATAAATGACATTTACATAAGATAAAAAAGTTTACGTCAGAACTTTTTCCATCGCATTATCTATCCTTACCTTAAGAATTGATTGCGATAGAACAAGGTCGGAATCAAAACTTTTCCGAATTCCTCACGCAATTTGTAACAACAGAAACGCGATTAGGAACTAACGCTGGGAAAATACTAATAAATATATCCCGAAAATGCGTAGAAACCCCGGAAATATCTTAGATAGATTGTCATAGACCCTTAACAAAGGGCGATAACTAAGCTCGTTTTTAATAGAGCTATCAACATATCCTGAGTAATTGATTCTGCAAGGAGCATGAGGAACGCGGCATGAACCAGGCTAACAACGTACTCGAAAATAT
>JANNFJ010000499.1:0-9045 GCA_031379725.1 Calothrix sp. OTE_75_metabat_31 | reverse complement strand
ACGGTTATGCGTTGTGTGGGAAGGTATTACACCTAGCATAATGATTTTTCGTGATGCCACGGTATTATCGGGGCACGATGTATCGTGTCCCTACGGTTATTCGATGTGTGGGAAGGTATTACACCTAGCATAATGATTTTTCGTGATGCCACGGTATTATCGGGGCACGATGTATCGTGCCCCTACGGTTATTCGGCACGTCGGGCATCGAAATCTCATGACTGGGCAAAATTTATGAAACAGACTACTAATAAGATTGTAGGTAAATTCACGTCCCAATTCCCCATCCTCATCCCTAACTCCCCATGTCAATTGCCCGTCACCATGCTGAATGGCTATCCCTCGTCGAAGCTTCCGGCCCTTTTGTTAGTCTCCCCGTCCTCCTCAAAGCCTTTCCCCAAGGACTCGAAGCCCACGACCCGGAACAATTGAAGCTGTTAAAATTGGCACATGAAGAATGGCAGGATAGCCAATTGGGGGCGAAACCAGACGCAGCGATTCATCGGGCTTGGATAGATTTTATACTGCGGCAAACATTGGAATTTCCCGATGAAGTACTGTTGCAGGGTCAAGCAATTCCCCCAGGATTGGCTGTAACTTTTGCCGAACATGGGGAAACGCTACGTCCTGACTGGGTTGTGCGTAGCGATGCCAATCCTCGGTTATTAATTCAGGTTGTTCCTCCCGACCAAAACCTCGAAAAACCTTTAAAAAACCATCGCTGGAAAGCTACCCCAGCAACAAGGATGATGGAATTATTGCACGCTTGTAATGTGCGGTTGGGATTGGTGACAAATGGCGAACATTGGATGTTAGTAAATGCACCCAAGGGAGAAACCACAGGTTTTATTTCTTGGTATGCAACGCTGTGGGGAGAAGAACATATTACCCTGCGTGCTTTCCGCAGTTTATTGGGTGTATCGCGTTTCTTTGGGGTGGATGATAGCGAGACGCTAGAGGCACTTTTGGCAGCGAGTGTCAACGACCAGCAGGAAGTTACCGACCAATTGGGGTATCAGGTACGTAAAGCTGTAGAGGTGTTGGTACAGGCTTTTGATAAAATTGACCAAGATAGAAATCGCGCTTTACTCAAAGGTACCTCGGAAACGGAACTTTATCGGGCTGCCTTAACGGTGATGATGCGGTTGGTATTTTTGTTTTCCGCTGAGGAACGGGGTTTATTATTGTTGGGTGATGCGCTTTACGACCAGTATTATGCTGTTTCCACATTGCGGGAACAGTTGCAACTTCGGGCAGATAAGGAAGGGGAAGAAGTATTAGAACGACGCTATGATGCTTGGTGTCGGTTATTAGCGACATTTCGGGCTGTGTATGGGGGAGTTTATCACGATGCTTTGAAGCTTCCTGGTTATGGTGGTAGTTTATTTAACCCCGATGAGTTTCCGTTTTTAGAAGGTCGAGAACCGGGGACGCAGTGGGAAAAGGTCGCTGCGGAGGCGATTCCGGTTAATAATCGGATTGTGTTGCATTTGTTGGAAGCTTTACAAATATTACAAATAAAGATAGCTGGTTCCGTGGAACCTCGGAGAATTTCGTTTCGGGCATTGGATATCGAACAAATTGGTCATGTATACGAAGGTTTACTCGACCATACCGCAGTCCGGGCAATTTCCCCGGTGTTGGGATTGGTGGGGACGAGGCATCAGGAACCTGAGATAGCGTTGGATGTGTTGGAGGGGATGGGGAATCCAGAATTAATCAAATACCTCAAACAACAAACGGGAAGGTCTGAATCTGCATTCAAGAAAGCCTTACAGCAAGAATTATCTGCCTACGAGGAACAAAGGTTATTGACTGCATGTAACAACGACCAAGAGTTATTTAACCGCGTCCGTTCTTTTGCTGGCTTAGTGCGATTAGATACTTTGAATTATCCAGTGGTGATTCCGGCGGGTAGCGTGTATGTGACGCAGGGAAGCGACCGACGCGAGACGGGAACCCACTATACACCAAGAAGTTTGACCGAGGAAATAGTTCAGTACACTTTGGAACCGTTGGTTTATGCAGGAGTGGCAGAGGGTAAACCGAAGGAGCAATGGCAACTACAGCCAGCAGCAGAATTACTGAAATTGAAAATTTGCGATATGGCAATGGGGTCGGGTGCGTTTTTAGTGCAGACTTGTCGGTATCTCGCGGAAAGGTTGGTGGAAGCGTGGGAAAATAGCGAGAAAGCGAATCCGGGTCAGGTTGTGACAGCACCCGATGGGACTTTATCGAAATCGCTTCCCGATGAGTGCGTGATTCCCAAGGATGCCGATGAACGGTTGACGGTTGCGAAGCGGATAATTGCGGACAGGTGTTTGTATGGGGTAGATAAGAATCCGTTAGCGGTGGAAATGGCAAAGTTGTCGCTGTGGTTGATTACTTTGCAAAAAAATCGTCCGTTTACGTTTGTTGACCATGCTTTGAAATGTGGAGATTCGTTGATTGGGGTGAGTTTGGAACAGTTATGTGATTGGAGTTTGGAACAGACTGATAAACCTAAGACTTTTACAACAAGAATACGTAGTAATATCAAGGATTTAATTGATATTAGATTGAATATTGCTTCCCAACCTAGCACAAATATCGAAGTTCAAAAATATAAGGAAAGTGAGTTAATTAAAGCAGAGAGGATTACTAATAGTTTACGTACTGATGCTAATCATCTAATTGCAACTTATTTAAATGAATTGTCAAAGAATAAACAGGAAGATTTACGAGAAAGAATATTAGATAATTTACAGAAAGGTACTGATATCTCATTTGAAGATGATGCTTGCTTACCTAATTTAGACAAATTGCGTCCGTTTCATTGGGAGTTAGAGTTTCCAGAAGTTTTTGTTGATAAGAAAAATAAAGGTTTTTCCGCGATTGTGGGAAATCCACCATTTATGGGTGGTAAAAAAATTACGGGTGCGTTGGGTACGGATTATCGAGATTTTATAGTTAAATGGATTGCAAATAATAAACGTGGTAATGCTGATATTTGTGCTTACTTTTTTTTACGCGGAAAGTTGTTATTAAATAGTAATGGTGGGTTTGGTTTAATTGCGACGAATACAATAGCGCAAGGTGATACAAGAGAGGTTGGTTTAGACCAGTTAGTTGCTGATAATTGTGTTATTTCTCGCGCTATACCAAGTCGAAAATGGGAAGGTAGCGCGAGTTTGGAGGTTGCTTATGTTTGGTTGCGACAGGGTAATTGGTTGGGTGAGTTTGTATTAGATGATAAGGTTGTTGATGGAATTACAGCGTTTTTGACTAATCCTGGGAAAGCGATAGGTAATCCTGAGAAATTAGTGGCTAATCAAAATAAATCTTTTCAAGGTTCAAATGTTTTGGGTCTTGGTTTTACGATGTCACTAGAAGAAGCTCAAATATTAATTGAAAAAGATATTCGTAATAAAGATGTTTTATTCCCTTATTTAAATGGAGATGACCTTAATTCTTCCCCAGACCAATCTCCTAGTAGATGGGTCATCAATTTTTTTGATTGGCCTTTAGGTGTTGAACACGATAATCCAAAAAATCTAAAAGTTAGGCTATATGCATCTGATTATCCCGATTGTTTAGCAATTGTAAGACAAAAAGTTAAACCTGAAAGAGATAAATTAGGATTAAAATCTGATGCTTCAGCTAAAGGGTATGCAAAATATTGGTGGCTCTATGGAAGAAGAGCTTTGGAACTATACAAAGAAATTTCAGGGATGAAACAGGTATTAGTTATTCCTGAGACTACTAAATTTTGTACATTTAGCTTATGTCCTACTAGTATTGTTTTCTCGCACATGACAAAAGTCATTGCACTTGAAACTTTAGATAAATTTGCGCTATTAGCTTCAACATTCCACGAAGTATGGGTTAGATTATATTCTTCAACTTTAGAGACTCGGCTCAAATACACTCCCACTGACTGTTTTGAAACCTTCCCCTTCCCCCCATCAACCACCAACCTCGAAGAAATTGGCGAAACCTACTACACCCATCGCCAAAATATCATGCAAACCAACCAAGAAGGACTAACCAAAACCTACAACCGCTTCCACAATCCCACAGAAACCAACCCAGATATCAAAAAACTGCGCGAATTACACATCGAAATGGATAACGCAGTCGCAAAAGCCTACGGTTGGCAAGATTTAAATTTAGACCATGATTTCCACCAAACTAAACAAGGATTGCGGTTTACAATTAGCGATACTGCACGTCGAGAAGTACTCGATAGATTATTACAATTAAACCACGAACGTTACAAAGAAGAAGTAGCGCAAGGTTTGCATGATAAAGGTAGGAAAAAGGCGAAAGGTGGAGGGAAGAAAGGGAAGGTGGAAGTTATAAAGCAAGATGATAGTGGTGATGAACAATTGAGTTTGTTTTAGAATTTGGAGGTTGAGAAATCTGGCTTTTTGAAGGTTGTTGGCAAATTAGGGATATTGTCCTTAATAAAGGATTTTTCGTTATCCGATGGTATTGTCGGGGCACGATGTATCGTGCCCCTACGGGATATTTTTAGGGTGCGTTAGCGGTAGCGTAACGCACCGTTCAAGGGGTTTAGTGCGTTACCACGTATCTGTTCTAAAATCAAACCGGATTCCTACATCATCTGTATTTAATTACCCTCATTTTGTTCTAACCAAGAAAGTAATTCATATACTTCGGAAATATTTAATAAAGCTGCACCCAAAGCTTCTAGCTTTTTAACAGATAAAACTCTTACTCTCTCAATTATCGATGAATTAAGTTCTCCAAAACGTTGATAGAGAAGACGTAAAGTATATTTTAATGCTTCTTTTTGTTCGCCCTTTTGGAATATATCTTGATAAATTACTGACTCCTGCATAATATCCTCGCTCAATAATTGACGAATAAAATCTTTTTCAAACCGCAAACCTGCTAAAATCTCTGTATAGGCAGCAATATTCTGCCTTGTTTCCATATCTGGAATTTTAGCAATTTGCTCGGCGACCTGCGACAATAACTTTTGGGCTGAATTTGTTCGCGTTAAAGGTGCTAACGGTAATAAAGCAATATTATCCAAAAACAGCGCTGGGTCTTGTTCCCACATGCGTATAACTCGATAGCGATGGACTGTGGATTCACCGACGTATTTTTCGGTAAATACAATCGGGTCGTTTGTTTCTTGCAGAAATATCACTACTTGCACGATTGGAACTTGATATGTACATGTGAGTCGAACGTAGTAATCCAACATTCGCAGAGGAAGTGGTTTTTGCAACTGGATTATGGTTTGAAATTCGAGATGTAAAATTTGATTTTCTGTTTGTAGAAATGCAATCCAATCACAACGGATTGGTTCAACGATAGACTCGGTTTTTAAAATTTCGATTTGTTGCGGTTCTTGGTTTAATAACCATCTCGCAAAATCGCGGGGATAGGTTTCTGCGAGGTTTTTACAAAGGTTATCGTATTCTGCCATTTGATAGAATGCACGAGATTTTATTAATTATTTTATATTAAATTGTTAGTCGGGTGCGTGTTTGTTGAAATTTGTAATGCATCGTCTGTCGTGTTTCGGTGCGTTACGCTTTCGCTAACGCACCCTACGTATACTGGGAGCATCTCAATGAGTGTAAAAACATTGCTGTCATTCTGAGCGAAGCGTTCGCAAAGCGTGCCGGAGGCTTTAGAATCTCGACTTGCCGTATGTATTCGAGATGCTACCCTGCGGGAACGCGAAGCGCGAACATTGCGCTTCGCTCCATTCAGCATGACAACCAGTATTCGCTTTATATGAGATGCTCCCATATATTTCGTTATCCGACAAAATGTAGAGACGCGAAATTTCGCGTCTTTATCATAAAATTTCGCGTCTTTATCATAAAATTTCGCGTCTCTATCATAAAATTTCGCGTCTCATTTGCAATACTAGATATTTTTTATACAAATAAAAATTAAAATAAATTCATGTGTACAATTTATATCGCGCATGAAATTTGAGATAATCCATAAACCCACATTCACAAACCAACTTTTAGTTTTCCCTAAAGAACAGGTGGTGCAAATATTAGAAAAAATCGAAGTATTGCGAGATGACCCTAAACCTCATGGGAAATTAAAGAAAAAACTTCACGGTTATAAAGGTGATGTGTACCGTCTGCGTTCGGGTGATTACCGCATCATTTATACTTATGGTGATGGTTGGGTTGTATTGATGGGTGTGGATGCTCGTAAAGATGTATACAAAGGTGATAAATTAATTGCTGAAAACACGGAAATAAATATTAGCAGTTTGCCTGATATTGAAGCTGTACTAGCAATTAAACCAAGCTTTAAACCTAGTTATGATGTTGCCAATAATGTCGAAACACTGCTACCAATGCAGCTTACCGAAGAATTATTTAGAAGGTTGCGTTTACCGGAGGAATATTGGCATTTGGCAAATTGTCGGACTTTAGAAGATTTAATGACAGCGAATGTACCGAATTTATGGCGCGATCGCTTATTTGATTGTATCGCTGAACCGAATTTTGACCAAGTTCTCAATCAACCTAGTTATGTGACGGGTAGTACTGATGATTTGCTGAAGTTTACTGAGGGTGAGTTACTTGGTTTTCTACTCAAACTCAATCCCGAACAAGAAAAATATGTAAGTTGGGCAATTAATGCCAGTGGGCCGACTTTATTAAAGGGTAGTCCGGGTACTGGTAAAAGTACGGTTGCACTTTATCGAGTCCGTGCTTTATTAGAAGTTTTGAAAGCGAATGGGGTCGAAAATCCCCAGATTTTATTTACTACTTATACTAATGCATTAGTTGCTTTTTCTCAACAGTTATTAACTAGCTTATTGGGAGACGATATTAAATTTGTAGAAGTTAAAACTGCTGATAGTATTATTAATTCGCTAATTTATCAAAATACGGGTCAACCTAATCTTGCTTCGGCTGTTGTTCTACGAAAAATCATGAAGCAAGCAATCACAAATACAATTGATTCCTTAGAAGGAAATTTATTACAACGTCAAGCACAGTCACAAATGTTAAAACGTCTGAGTCTTGATTATTTAATTGCCGAAATCAACACAGTTATTGAAGCAAGGGGAATAACTTGTTTAGAAGATTACCAAAAAACATCGAGAAACGGTCGAAAAATTACTTTGAATAAAACCCAACGTCAAGGAATTTGGCATTTACGCAATCATTTTTATAAATTACTCGAATCCCAACAGTTAGAAACTTGGCAGCAAGTCCGCAACCGTGCTTTAGAAATATTACAAACACTACCCAATGATAATTCATCTATCTATGATGCTGTAATTATCGATGAAGCACAGGATTTAGAAGCAAATACATTATGTTTTCTCACCCAAATTTGCCGCTATCCCAACCGTTTATTTATTACCGCAGATGCAAATCAATCAATATATGGTAGTAGCTTTAAATGGAGTGACGTACACCAAGATTTAAAATTTGTGGGACGTACCGGAGTACTGCGGACAAATCACCGCACTACCAGGGAAATTAACGAAGCTGCAATCTCCTACCTTGATAATTCGATTTTGGATGATGAGGTGCAAGAGGAAAGAAATTCCAAAATCGATTATATCCATAACGGGCCGCAACCAGCAGTTAGGGCTGTAAGTAGTGCTGTCGATGAGGGAGAATTATTGAAAAGGTTTTGTCAAACCGCAGCAAGGGAATTTCGTCTAGGTATTAATGCTTGTGCAGTGCTTGTACCTTCGGAAACTGCTGGACAACGAATTGCAGGTCAACTTTCGTATTTGGGGTTGGAAGCACATTTTATGACCAGTAAGGACTTGGATTTAAATAAACAAGGTGTTAAAGTTATTTCGTTAAAAGCTGCAAAGGGTTTAGAATTTCCCATAGTAGCTTTAGCTGGCTTTTTGGATGCAGATTACCCAATGATTGTCAAAGGGACACCGGAGGATGAAATTAGCGAGACTTTGGCAAGGGAAAGACGGACTTTATTTGTAGGAATGACTCGTGCTATGCGTGCGCTTTTGGTGATTGTTCCTGGGGATAATTCTTCACTATTATGGGATAATTTTGACTTGCAATTGTGGAATTTGGGTTAGTCTCGTAGGTTGGGTTACGCTATCGCTACACCCAACATCATAATCTAGTTAACCTTAGCTTACTACATATTACTTCGTGCCCTTTGTGCCCTTTGTGGTTCAAAAATTAAAACTTTTTTACCACAAAGGACACAAAGAACACAAAGAAGAATATTTCTTAATGCATTACCTTGATATAGAAATACTATTTGATTTTTCAAAAGATACGTAGGGTGCGTTAGCGACAGCGTAACGCACCGTTACCAAGGATTCGGTGCGTTACGACTTGCGTCTAACGCACCCTACAGTACCTAATATTATTATAAATTATGGATATTATCAAACTACCTTCTGTACTTCCGGGTGATTTAAATTTAGCTGACGTGAACAAGCAACTGCGACAACATACGATTCAACTTGATTGGAGTATGGTTGCTTCTGCAAATCCTACCCAATTAGCGATTTTGTTGGAGGGAGTTGATTTAGAAACAGATATTGATTGTTTGATAAGTGGGGATATTGATGACAATATTGCTACTGATATTTCAAATTATATTAAAAGTCAAAAGAAGAAAAAATCCCCTGCCCAAAAAAAGAATAAGTCATCGAAAAAGCTTATACCTGTTGAGGATGGGGAGAAGCTAGAAGATAAATTTATACCGATTAATAGTGATTTAACTGAGAATACAAATCCAGAAACTGGGACAGAAACTCAAGTAAAGACAATATTACAGCCACCCAGCGGTTATGAAATCCGGGAAGAATTTAAAAATGCAGTGTTACTAGATTTACTGGGGCCTGCGAATGGAGAAGATGAAGAAGTTGATGAGGGTAGTGTAAGCGATCGCTATTTAGTTGGTCTAGTGTCACCGCAACAACGACGCAAGGGTAGTGAAGTTGTAAGTATATCGAATCAACCAGAAAATCAAGATGATGACTCGTTTCGAGAAGTCGATTATCAACAACCCGAACATTTGGATGAATTGGCTGTTGCTGGTAAGGGTACTACC
>JANNFJ010000495.1:0-9710 GCA_031379725.1 Calothrix sp. OTE_75_metabat_31 | reverse complement strand
CAGCAAGCAACCAAATCGTAAATGTAGTACCTTGACCGTAAGTAGATTCAACAGTAACTTTGCCGCCATGCATTTCTACAAGTTCTTTAACCAAAGATAATCCCAAACCGCTACCTTCATAGGAGCGATTTTCTGAACCTTCGGCTTGACGAAACCGTTCAAACAAATAGGGAATTTGTTTAGTCGCAATGCCAATCCCAGTATCTCGGACTTGGAGAATGCAATTATCTTTTGTCGCTTGGACTGTGACGCTAATAGTGCCGCCTTCGGGGGTAAACTTCATCGCATTCGACAGAAGATTATAAACCACCTTGTCGAATTTTTCCATATCTAGATATACCGTCGGGCATTGACTAAAGTTAGTAACTAACTGCAATCCCTTTTTTTCGCAGTAAGTACGGAATGACTCAACAATTTGGCTGGTAAATTCCACCAAGTCGCTGGGACGGAAACTCGGCTGCATCCTCCCTGCGTCAAGCCGTTGTAAATCGAGTAATTGATTAACCAATCGTAACAAACGGCGCGAATTGCGGAGGGCGATCGCGCTTTGCGAGTACGACAAGCCTTCTTTATTCGCTACCGCCGATTCTAACGGCCCTTGAATCAAGGTAATTGGCGTGCGGAACTCGTGGGAAATATTCTGGAAAAATTCGGTTTTTTGCCGATCTAATTCCAATAAACGCTCGGCTTGGTCGCGTGTTTTTTGATACAACCGCGATTGCTGCACGGCAATTGCCGCCTGTGCCGCCACTGAAGAAGCTAATTCCACCTCCGAGGGCAGCCAGCGCCTAGCTCGGCTGCCTTCACGCAACCTCATGCTGCCGATCCTCCTGCCCTCTCCAAGGACTGGTACAACCAGCCACCAACGCGACGAAGACCGCAAGGGCTGGTCAAATCCGCTGACTGAGAGCGGACATTCATTCATGTCGGTAACTACCACGGGTTCTTGAGTCCGCAGCATTTCTTGGAGAATTAGATTTCCCTTAATTGGTGCTGAAGATAGGGGTAATTGCGTATTTATGTTGTTTATTTCAATACTTTGATTTACAGAATATTGATTTTCAGATTTGTCATATAAACCTACACATTCAACGTATTCATCTTCCTGAGTCCACAATGACAGGACACAGCCATCGACTTGTAAGGCTTGTCCGAGTTGTTGGGTAATGGCAGCAAAAATATCTTGCTGGTTGAGGCTAGAGCGAATTGCACTAGTGATGGTATTAATTAGAGCTTCGCGTTTGGCAAGCGATCGCACTTGTTCGTAAGCATACGCCTGAGACAGCGCTAAAGCGGCTTGGTCTGCCACCATCATAACTAACTTAACTTCATCATCGCTCCAAACACGACTTACATAACATTGATGTAGCGCTAATACTGCCATCAATTCCTGGCGGAGAATCAACGGCACTACTAAACTGGAACTAATTTTTGCTGTTGCGAACGCATAAGCGCGAGCTTTTAATCCGTCGGTTGTATCCCCATCAATCCGTTCGTCGTTCGCTACATCATTAATAACTAAGACTTCACGGGTTTCCCACACTGTTTCTCCCAGGAGTTCCATTGCGGTTAGGGGTTGGGGAGAGGGGGAGTGGGAGGACAAGGGAGAGGGGGGAGACAAGGGAGAGGGGGAGGACAAGGGAGAGGGGGAGGACAAGGGAGAGGGGGGAGACAAAGGAGATATTCCCCCTTGTCCACCTTGTCCACCTTGTCCACCTTGTCCACCTTGTCCACCTTGTCCCCCTTGCCCCCCTTGCCCCTCAGAAACCTTCTGATAGATAAAACCTTCATCCGCTAACTGTCCGTCCAAAAAAGGACGTAGCAGGCAAACATCAACTTCTAACATATGACCAACGGTATCGACAATCGTTTGTAAAATTTGTCGATAATCGAGGGCACTACGAATAGTATTTGTAACCGTGTTTAGCAAGGACTCTTGACGCAATGTGCGTGTTAGTTCGCGGGTGCGAGCTTTTAAGACGTTGTGAGTATCCAATGCTTGGCGTACCACAGCTTTTAACTCTTCTGCTTCCCACGGCTTTGTAACGTATTTAAATACTTTACCTGCGTTAATTGCTTCTACTAAGTCTTCGACATCGGTATAGCCAGTTAAAATAATCCGGATAATATCGGGATATTGCGTTGCTGTCAGGCTTAAAAATTCTGTACCGCTCATCATTGGCATTCGCTGGTCAGAGATGATTACAGATACATCTCCCTCAGAAGCCAACAAATCGAGTGCGGCAGGACCAGAAGTAGCCCTCAACACCTTGTAATCGCGGTAGAAGGTGCGGTAAAGCAAGTCAAGGTTGTCGGGTTCATCATCGACAACCAAAATTTTAGGCTTACTGTTTACTTGGGATTTCATGCACCGTTTTCCTGCTGCAACGGCAGTTGGATAAAGAACAAACCGATTGGATAGGGATAAAATTGAGTCGCGTTGCGCTCCCACATTTCGACTCCATAGGCTTTTAATAAACGTTGTTCGACTATATGGCTGTTGAACGATAAAGTATTTCTTTGCGTTTTGCCCAGCGAACACCATTGGCAGCAATCCGATGCCCGCAGGCAACGGAGGAACGCCGTATCGCTTTGGTGGGCTACTGCTTCAAAATTTGGTTAACGATTAATACTAATTTCATCAAATGAACGTTGAGAATGCCAATTGTTGCTTCACCTCCGGCGAGAAAAGTCTATTACTATATACAACATGCGACGTTCAACAAGAAGAAGGAAAGTTGCATCTGCATATTCAGTTTTCCCGCCGTAGCCCCAACACTAACACTTGCAGGTAAATTTTATTTACATTTAGTACTGAGTATTCAATAGTACAGTTATTTATTTAAAGCAAAGTATACTATTTGACAAATATATGTCGATAATTCAACTAATTAGACTATATCTGGGGAAGGGGGAAGGTATGGAAAGCAGGATATACAAACATTTTTTACCTTTACCATGAAAAAAATAGGTATCGCTATGATTCTCATAATCTAAGCCTGGTTTCCTGAGTTTAATATTAATTTTTGATAATTTGATGCTGATGGCAGTTTTCATATAAGTTAGATGGTGTCTTAGGATATTTAATTCATATTTTCGCATTTAGTAAACTCAACGCCCTTAATAACCTTGACACCCTGGTTTTATCATCCACTCCACCAACCGTCAGTTACCTCAGCTTCCCAAAGTACGGATAGCATTCTCCAAATCCGTGCGGTTGCTCCTGCTGATTTGACTGATGTTACCCAAATTATTGCTGAAAGTTTTCACAAATCAAATGGTTTGTGGGCATGGACTTATCCGATCATGCGCTTGGGCATTTATGAAGATTTGAAACATCGCCTTGCCTCAAGTGCGCCCCATCATCTGTGTTTAGTTGCTGTTGATACCAGCCAAACAATTGAAAACTTGGTGGGGACTGTGGAATTAGGTGTGCGTTTTAACGATGCCTGTGCTGCCGGAAATAAAAGTTTTCCTTATTTGTCGAATCTAGCAGTGCATTCTAGTTATCGCAGGCAAGGAGCAGCTTCAGGCTTACTGATCGGCTGCGAAAAATTAGCACAACAATGGGGATTTCAAGACATATATCTTCATGTTTTAGAAAATAATCATCAAGCACGCCAGCTTTATTTTAAGTTTGGATACCGCATCCATAAGGTGGAAACCAATTGGAATACGCACTTTTTTCGACGCGATCGACAAATATTGCTGCACAAGCACCTGAGCGTCGATTCTCAGTATCAATAAAATTTGTAGGTGGTAATTGTAAAGTTTTATATCAAGAACAACTTTACAAACGCTGTAATTAAAATTGAAAATCTCATTCTTTGAATATAATGCTGAATATTGCGCTACCATCACGACACAATCAAGTGTAAAAAATTGGCGCTCATTCTTGATATACAGCAGTTTTTATTTTTAGGCGACACATTCAAAAGGGCGCACCTCCGGAGCTACCCTACAATGTTACTGTTGCGTGGTGTACTCTCGGATAGCTGCAATCTGCTGTATATAGATTTGTCATCAAGAGAACCGGCTGTGTATAGATATTGTCAAATAATTAACTTATATGAAGTTGCTTCATATTTATTCAGATTTTCAGGAGACTATTATGTGATAAGTTTTTCAAAACTATTTATTTTCAAACGGTATCATGAAATATCTTGATTAATTAAAATTAGCATCGGATAAAGATTTGAAGGAGATACCAAAAAAGTTACGCAATTATGTCATATAGCTGATAGAGTAAACTTTAACTTGTTAGATCCAGAAAAATAGAATTTTTAGATAAGATAAAAATGGTAAAATCTTTTTATAGATAATCTGCTTTTTTGCTGCCATCAGTAAAAACACGCGAAAATTATTTTTAACTTTTTACAATAACTTTTTATTGAGTATATTCAACTTTATAAAAGCTTCAAAAAAAAACTCCGGTCTGAGAAGACAAAAGTAATTAAATCTCATAAAATAAGGTTACTCAATAACAAAGGTTATCTTTGTTTATTCTCCTCCTTGTTAAATCACTAAGAAAACACTTGATAATAAGAAAAGGCTCAAGTACGAATTAATCTGATATTTTGCTATTTGACCTTACATTCGCACCAATTCATTAAAAAATTGATAAAAAATGGATAGCGGTAAAAATCCACGCTATCAACCTACTATGGTATCAACTTATTACCCCGATACGAGTTTCCTTGAATATCTTGTGGTGTCAGAGACAACTGAGCAGTCTAACGGCTCAGACCTCCTAACAATGTTACATGGTGGAAAACTTTTTATAGTCAACAGCCGCAGGCGGAATGGATTAATTCTATTCAAGCGTTACCATGCAGAATTTGCAGGTCCAGGGGCTGCCGTTGGTGGAGATTATGACCGCGATTGTTTAGCTGCTTTGCCAATTGGTAATTTATCGTTATTGACTCCTGAAACAAATGAAGAACGCCAAAAGGCATATTTAATTAGGCGGCAATGGATTCGGCTAATTAAACAAATTACCGAAAATTCAATTCCGAAACAGCGAGTTCATAAGATTCTCGACCAATTTGAACAGTATTTTACAAAAGACATGGTAAATCGATTACCAGATCAAGTATTTGCTCTGTTGGTTGGCGTATTACCCCAGACAGTGAGAATTGTGCGTCGTTCGGGTACTGATATCGATGGCAAGTAAAGTTATTAAGTAATCATTAAATAATTAAATAATAATTAGTTAGAACATTTATATTTTATTTTTTGTAAAGCTACTTGCATTCGCTTCAATGTGCGAGTATTTTCTTCGGGAGTTCCAATTGTAATTCGTATTCCTCCACCGGTTTGCCGTACAAGAGTACCTGCAATCCTCATTTCCTCGGTTAAACTTGTTAGAAGATTCTTACCATTGATAGAAGCATTTATTTTGGGTCGTAAATAAATAAAATTTGCAGCGCTATCCCATATTTGGAGTTCCGGGCTTTGCGATAGGGTGTCAATCATTGTAGTGCGATCGCTTAAAATTTGCGGAATCGATTCAGTCAGAATTCGTCGATTATGCATTGCTAGTAATGCCGCAGCAAGTGAAAAACTCGGCAGATTATAAGGAAGACGGACTTTTTCGAGAACTGCGATTAATTCCGGATGTGCAACACAATAACCAACACGCATTGCAGCTAATCGAAACGCTTTAGAAAAGGTTCGCATTACAACCCAATTGGGACGTTGTGGTAAAACTCCTGCAAGAGTATTTTGGCTAAATTCAAAGTAAGCTTCGTCAACTATTACTAGTATGTGTTCGGGTAAATTTTTTAACCATGTTAATTCTGCCTGGGTGAGTGCATTGCCAGTTGGGGAATTAGGATGAACAACAAAAACTGCTCGAATCGGTTGATTTTGGGCTGTTTGGATGGCTGATTGCGCTGCTTTTAGGTCAATTTCAAAGTTTGCTTCGCTTCTGGGTACTGTAACTACATTGATTCCCAAAGTCTGGGCTAAAATGCCATACATCGAAAAAGTTGGATTGGCAACGAGAATCGAACCAGCACCACCCACGCAGCTAGCAATCAGCAATGACCGAATTAGTTCATCTGAACCATTACCAATCGAGATATTTTCGGAAGTAAAAGTCGATGGACTTGCGGACTCGTTGACGTAAGACGCTATAGCACTTTTTAATTCTTCATGTCCGCCATCAGGGTAACGATTTGTTTCGATTAGTTGCTGATATGTCCAAGCTAGTTTCTGTTTTAACTCTGCTGGCAAATCATAAGGACTTTCGTTTGTATCTAATCGGTCGAACTGGGTTGCGACTGGTTCAAAGCTGTCGCTACCAGGATGGGGTTTGTAAGCGCATAATTGGGCTAGGTCTTGGCGGATGAAGGGTAGCATAAAGTGGTTAGTGGTTAGTGGTCAGTGGTTAGTGGTCAGTGGTTAGTGGTCAGTGGTTAGTGGTCAGTGGTTAGTGGTCAGTGGTTAGTGGTTAGCGGTTAGTGGTTAGTAGTTAATGGTCAGTAGTTAGTGGTTAGTGGTCAGTAGTTAATGGTTAGTGGTAATTACAACTGACAACTGACAACTGACAAAAAATCTAGGGACGTGTATTATACAGGTTTAATTTAATTGGCAAAAGAGGGATATTGCGTTCCATATTTCCTTTGACACATTACTTAGTGCATGGTCGGTATCAAGTTCAACTAAGTTTACCCAAGGACGCTGACGTGCAAAGTCTCTACTTGCTTGAACGGGTATCACTTCGTCCTGTATTCCGTGGAGAATAAGGGTCGGTATAAAACGCTGTAATTTTTCTTCTTGATATTGGGCTGCGTCTGTAACGAAATTGTAATGTAACGGCAGTTGACGCTTGTCGCCGTAATGGTCTACTAGCAAATATTTTTCTCGTTGCCAGCGCTGGATGGTTTCTTCGCCTAGTTTAGGCAACCAATGTAATAAGAATTCAAATGCGGGTGCAAGTAAAACAAGCCGTTGCACTTGGGGATATTGTTCGGCTAAATGCGCTGATGTTAAACCACCTAAACTGGAACCAATCAGGGTTACGGGTGCATTATTGTCAGGAAATTCGGCTGCAACTTGTTGAAGTTGACGAGTAATAGTTAGGTGGGAGAAATCGCCAAAATTCAAATCGGGAATTTTGATATTGATGTGAAGGTCGGCAAAACGCGATTTGATGTCCTGCGCTTTATAAGAATTTGGACTCGAAGCAAAACCGTGAAGGTAGATGTAATGCATAGAAAATAGTTAGCAGTTAGGGATTAAGGGGCAAAAAGTATAAATGTACTGTTTTCGCTTCCCAGTAAATTCTATTTAAAGTTAAGGATAGACAGTTTTTACTCCTAACTCCTAACTCCTAACTCCTAACTCCTGCTACCGCATTGTTACAAATTCTTCGGCAGCAGAAGGGTGAATACCAACAGTGGCATCGAAGTCTTTTTTGGTTGCACCCATTTTCACGGCTATAGCTACACCTTGAATGATTTCGGCGGAGTTATCACCTACCATGTGTGCCCCTAAGATTTTGTCTGTCTTCGTATCGACTATCAATTTCATCATTGTCCGTTCGTCTGCACCTGCGAGGGTATAGTACATGGGGCGGAAGCGAGTTTTATAAACTTTTATTGCATCTCCGTATTTTTGCCGTGCTTGTAATTCGGTTAAACCAACAGTTGCAGCTTCGGGTGTGGTAAATACGGCGGTGGCAACATCATCGTGACTAAAGATACGACGGTTATTACCGAATTCACTATCAGCAAATGCACGACCTTCACCAATTGCCACCGGAGTTAGGTTGATTCTATCCGTAACATCACCGACGGCATAAATGTTATCTTGAGAGGTTTGGCTGTATTCATTGACTGCGATCGCATTCAAGGTACTGTAACCAGGTCCCTCAATTGCCCCTGCAACTAATCCAACTCCAGCGTTTTCCAAACCCAATCCATCGACATTAGGGGCGCGACCCGTGGCAACCAAAAATACATCCGCAATTATTGGCGCTAGATTTTCGTCAGATAAAGTTAATTTCAAACCTTCGGGTACTTTCTCGACTGAATTAACAATATTTTTTCTAATTAGTTTAATACCGTGATTGCTCATTCCTTCTTCGATATTGTCACGGACATCCTCATCAAAACCTTTTAAGATTTTTTCACCGCGAGTAATTTGGGTAACTTCGCATCCCAACCCGCGCATAATACAAGCAAATTCCGTACCAATGTAACCCGCACCAATCACAGCAATATGCTTGGGTTGTTCCTTCAGATGAAAAATTTCATTTGAGGTAATACCATGCTCAAAACCCGGCATATCAGGTTTCACCGGACGACCACCTACAGCGATTAAAATCTTATCAGCAGTATATTTTTTACCCCCAACTTCGACAGTGTGAGGGTCTAATATTTTACCCTTCCCAGAAATTAACGCGACACCAGCTTTTTCCAAAAAGTTGATGTGCATTTGTGAGAGTCGTCGAACTTCTTTATCAATCGAAGTAATAAAATGTTCCCAGTTCAATTCGGCTTCACCAACTTTCCAGCCATAACCAGCAGCATCACGGAATAATGCCGGGAAATGGGAAGCGTAAACCATAAGTTTTTTCGGCACGCAACCGCGAATTACACAAGTCCCACCGACTAAATCGTGTTCTGCGATCGCAACTTTTGCCCCGTAGCTAGCTGCACGTTTAGAAGCTGCCAACCCACCGGAACCTGCACCAATAACAAACAAATCATAATCATAAGTCATAATCTCACCAGTTCCTTGGGCGAAAATTTTCCGTTAAAAAACATCGATATTGATTTACCGACTGCATCGATAAATCAATATCCTCTCTTTATGGTAAGCAAGGGAGATTAATAAATGCCTTAAGGAAGCAAATAAATTTTTCAACTACCTTAAGATATAGTTCTGCAAGCTACTTATATTTTGACAACAAAAAAAACTGACAAAATAAAATATTCTCTCTCCCCTCTTCTTTGCGCCTCTGCGCCTCTGCGCGAGATAATCTAAATAATGGGACAGGCAGGATGCCTATCCTACGATTACCCCAATTCCCCTTAAAAAGTCATAAATTCTTCAGCAGTCGTCGGGTGAATACCCAGCGTTTCATCCAAATCATCCTTAGTAATGCCTTTGCGAACAGCAACCCCAAGACTTTGAATGATATCAGATGCATGTTCCCCAACCATATGTACCCCTACAACCCGCTGATTTTCACCCTCAACAACCAATTTAATCGTTGCTTGTTCATCATTCCCTTGTGCGAATTGCGACATTAAAGGTTGGAACTTACTACAGTAACACTTAACCGCATCACCATATTTTTCGCGTGCTTTTTTCTCAGTCATTCCCACACTCGCAGCTTCCGGACGAGCAAAAACCGCTGAAGGCACTTCATCATAATTTACTTTTTGCGGCTTTTGACCAAAAACCGTTTTTACAAAAGCTTGACCTTCAGCTTTCGCAACCGGGGTTAATTGTAAACGGTTAGTACAATCACCCACAGCAAAAATATTTTCCCGATTAGTACGGCTAAATTCATCGACTTGAATTTCACCCTTTTCCCCTAATTCAACACCTGCATTTTCCAAACTCAAATTTTTGGTATTTGGAGCGCGTCCGGTTGCAACTAAAATAGTATCGGTGGCAATAATAGTTTTATGGTCACCAGTAACCTTTAACAGCAAACCTTCTTCACAAAGTTTGATTTCCTTAGCGGTACTACT
>JANNFJ010000401.1:0-1945 GCA_031379725.1 Calothrix sp. OTE_75_metabat_31 | reverse complement strand
TTTGATCTGATGTACGAGCAAATCAAAGCGCTCAAAGAGGGTAAGTCGATTATGAAGCCGATTTACAACCACGAAACAGGCATGATCGACCCACCAGAGTTGGTGGAGCCAAATCACATTATCGTGGTTGAGGGTCTGCATCCTTTATATGATGAGCGGGTGCGCGGATTAATCGACTTCAGTATTTACTTTGATATTAGCGACGAAGTTAAAATTGCTTGGAAAGTTCAGCGCGATATGGCAGAACGGGGTCACACCTACGACGACGTACTGCAAGCAATCAACTCGCGCAAACCAGACTTCCAAAAATATATCGAACTCCAACGCGAATTTGCCGATGTGGTTCTCCAAGTATTACCCACCAACTTAATTAAAAACGACCAAGAACGCAAAGTATTGCGGGTACGGATGCTCCAGCGCGAAAACAAGGAAGGATTTGAACCCGTTTATCTGTTTGATGAAGGGTCAACAATTAACTGGACTCCTTGTGGACGTAAGCTGACTTGTTCGTATCCAGGTATGCAAGTTTACTACGGTTCGGACGTTTACTACGGTCGTTACGTCTCCGTTCTGGAAATTGACGGTCAATTCGATAACTTAGATGAAGTAATCTATATCGAAACACATTTAAGCAAAACATCAACTAAGTATCAAGGTGAAATGACGCATCTATTACTTCAACACCGCGAGTATCCCGGTTCCAATAATGGTACGGGATTGTTCCAAGTGCTAACAGGTTTGAAAATGCGTGCGGCTTACGAGCGTTTAACATCAACTGAAGCTAAACTGGCGGTGCAAGTTTAACTCGGTCGCTAGTATTTTTACTGACTATACATAGGACACCACTAGGTGTCTTTTTTTATGGAAAACTTTTTCCTAGTAAAATCAAGTAGAAAACATACATTTGTGCTAAAGAGATTAAGTAAAATTCGGTATTTTTGTGAAGATAACAAAACTCTAAGTATTGAAGAGAAAAATGTTGTTATGATCGCAAATTAAAGTGGCAAAATAAATTTCTGAATTTATTCGGCTATTTTCATTTGATAATTAACTTATTAGTGGAGGAATTGCATTGTCACGGAAAAATTTATTCACCTCCGAGTCTGTCACCGAAGGACACCCAGATAAAGTTTGCGACCAGCTCTCAGATACTATTCTGGATGCACTGCTCGCACAAGACCCCGCTAGCCGCGTTGCTGCTGAAGTTGTCGTTAATACGGGTATGGTGGTAATTACAGGTGAAATCACCACCAAAGCCAATGTTAACTACGTTAAATTGGTACGGCAAAAAATTGCCGAAATCGGCTACAACGATGCTGATAACGGTTTCTCGGCAACGAGTTGCTCGGTATTGGTAGCATTGGACGAGCAATCGCCCGATATTGCCCAGGGTGTAAATTCTGCACACGAAAGCCGCGAACAAAGCAGCGAAGAACTTTTCGACAAAATCGGTGCTGGCGACCAAGGCATCATGTTCGGTTTCGCTTGCAACGAAACCCCTGAATTGATGCCCTTGCCAATTAGCCTCGCGCACCGCATCGCCCGTCGATTAGCAGCAGTCCGCAAAACTGGCGGCTTGTCGTATCTGCGTCCCGATGGTAAAACCCAAGTTACCGTCAGCTACGAAGATGGCCGCCCTGTTGGTATCGATACTATTTTGGTTTCCACCCAACACGATGCTGTAATTGGCGACATCACCGACGAAGTTGCGGTTCAAGCCAAGATTAAAGCAGACCTTTGGGCGGCAGTTGTTGAACCCGTGTTTGGCGATTTGACAATTAAACCAGATTCAGAAACCCGCTTTTTAGTCAACCCGACAGGAAAATTTGTAGTGGGCGGACCCCAAGGTGATGCTGGCTTAACCGGACGCAAAATCATCGTTGACACCTACGGCGGTTACTCTCGGCATGGTGGCGGTGCATTTTCTGGTAAAGACCCTACAAAG
>JANNFJ010000194.1:0-4816 GCA_031379725.1 Calothrix sp. OTE_75_metabat_31 | reverse complement strand
TTAATAGTGATAACAGCATATTTAAATTTAAAGACCAAGATGCAACCTTATTGATTAAAATTGATGCCTGTTAAATTTTCTTACTAAGTACAGAATGTACTTAGTGAGAAATTCACAGGCATCAAAGCACTCTATAACGACTGGCTTAGAACAATCCCAAGGTCAAAGATTTATCGATTGGGAAAGTTGCTCCAATACCTAACCAAATTGTGACCAAAGTACCAAGCAAGAATACTGTGGTTGCAACTGGACGGCGGAAAGGGTTTTGGAATTTGTTGACGTTCTCGATAAAGGGAACCAAGATTAAGCCCAATGGTACCGAAGCCATCAAAAATACACCCAACAACTTGCTAGGAACAGTCCGCAAGATTTGGAATACAGGGTATAAATACCATTCTGGTAAAATTTCCAGTGGTGTGGCGAAAGGATTTGCAGGTTCTCCAGTCATAGCTGGGTCGAGTACCGATAGTGCCACGATGCAAGCGAACGAACCCATGATGACTACAGGGAAGATGTACAGCAAGTCATTAGGCCATGCTGGTTCGCCGTAGTAGTTGTGACCCATGCCTTTTGCCAGTTTGGCTCTTAAAGTTGGGTCGCTCAGATCGGGCTTTTTTTGTGTTGACATTTTAAAATATGTTCTCCTGCAATTGTTAAGTTAAAGCAAAAGCGCGAAAGTGCGATACTCGTCTCTTCTTAAGGAAAACTGTAATTTCTATATCTAAACATAAGTTTTACAGTTTTCAGCTTAAGTTACAAGTACCTGTGTTTCTAATTACGGGTCGCAAACGCGACATATCATAATTTTAAAACAGACTACTTGTTGTTGCACCTTACAAAGGACCCGAAATACCTTGCTTACGAATCATCAAGAAGTGGGCCAACATGAAGACGGCAATTAACCAAGGTAATACGAAGGTGTGAGCGCTGTAATAGCGTGTCAAGGTCGATTGTCCAACGCTTGCACCACCACGCAATAAGTCAGCAATCAGAGTACCGACTACAGGGATAGCTTCGGGTACACCGCTAACGATTTTTACAGCCCAGTAACCAACTTGGTCCCAAGGCAACGAGTAACCGGTTACACCAAATGAGACGGTAATTACAGCTAGGATAACGCCAGTTACCCAAGTCAATTCGCGGGGCTTTTTGAAGCCACCTGTTAGGTAAACCCGGAAGGTGTGGAGAATCATCATCAACACCATCATGCTGGCAGACCAACGGTGGATGGAGCGGATTAGCCAACCGAAGTTGACATCGCTCATGATGTACTGGACTGAGCTATAGGCTTCGGCAACGGTTGGTTTGTAGTAAAACGTCATTGCGAACCCAGTTGCGAACTGGATTAGGAAGCATGTCAAGGTGATGCCACCCAGGCAGTAGAAAATATTAACGTGAGGAGGGACATACTTGGTTGTAATGTCATCGGCGATCGCTTGAATTTCCAAGCGCTCCTCGAACCAGTCGTAAACATTTGCCATACAATCTCGCTTTTCCTAAAAATCGACTGCGGTTGAGAGATATCCCAATTTTTTCCTAGTTTTGGGATTTTAGCAAAGTTGGTTTGCTATCGGTGCTTATCTGCATCCAGAGGGGTAAGAGTTTTAAGAAACTTTACACTCTGTAAAGATGATATGTATTGCGTCTGCTTTGCGTTCGACGACCAAGGACGTTGGACACAAAGTAGATTCTAACGTTTAGAAGGGTAGATGTAGGAGTAATAGTTGCTTATTAAATCGCTACAAATGCACCGCTTCTATAAAAAAAGTAACATAGTCGAGAGATAGATTTCATAAACAAGAAGCTAACTGCGTAAATTTAAGCAATTCTTAGGTTGAAAGTTAAATCGATAATGGGTTTCATGCACAAACAGATTTTTCGGGTTGGATTCTCGCTGCTATTGGCATTTTGGGTTGGATGCACTAATTTTGCCCAACCAGCAGTTGCATTGACAGACGAACAAAAGCTAGTTTCTGAGGTCTGGCGGATTGTTAATCGCGCTTACCTTGACGATACGTTTAATCATCAAAATTGGGCATCGCTGCGGCAAAAGGCTCTCCAGAAGCCACTCGACAACCAAGAGGCAGCATACGGGGCAATTACGAACATGCTCAAGACTTTAGATGACCCCTTTACCCGCTTTCTAGACCCCGAACAGTACCGGAGTTTGCAGGTGAATACCTCTGGTGAGTTGACTGGGGTGGGGTTGCAAATTGCCTTAAATCCCGAAAGTGGCAAGCTTGAGGTTATTGCACCAATTGCGGGTTCTCCGGCTGATAAAGCCGGAATTCAGCCACGCGATCGCATTATTAAAATCGAGGGTATTTCGACTGAAAAATTTACGCTCGAAGAGGCTGCCGCGAAAATGCGCGGTGCTGCTGGCAGCTTTGTGACTTTACTGATTGAGCGTGACAAAGAGTCAATTCTGGAAGTGCGACTAATGCGCGATCGCATCGAACTCAATCCTGTCATCGCCCAATTGCATTCTTCTCCCCAAGGAAAATCAATTGGCTACTTGCGTTTAACTCAATTTAATGCTAATGCCCCAATGGAGTTAGCCCATGCTCTCTCTAGTTTAGAAAAAAAAGGCGCGGATGCCTACATTCTCGATTTGCGAAATAATCCTGGTGGGTTGTTGCAAGCTGGCATTGAAATTGCCCGGTTGTGGCTCGATTCGGGGACGATTGTTTACACAGTGAATCGTCAGGGTATCCAAGGCAATTTTGACGCGGTAGGGTCGGCTTTAACCCAAGACCCGTTGGTAATTTTGGTTAACCAGGGAACTGCCAGCGCTAGTGAGATTTTAGCAGGTGCGTTGCAAGATAATGGGCGTGCCCAATTAGTCGGTGAAACGACTTTTGGTAAAGGTTTGATTCAATCTTTATTTGAATTGTCAGATGGTTCGGGTTTAGCTGTAACGATTGCTAAATATGAAACACCCGCTCACCATGATATCAACAAGTTAGGTATCAAACCCGACCAAGTTGTACCATCACAGCCACTGAAGCGCGAAGAAGTTGCCACCGAAGCTGATGCTCAGTATCAAGCAGCACTCGAATTTTTGACGAATAAAGTGATGGTGGGAGCGGTGTGAGGAGTGACAGGGGAGATTAATTAATGAGACCTAACTCTAGTCCTGTCAAGGTAGGTCTAAATACTAAACAAAACATCCCTCCCTAATCTTTTTCCTCCGTGCCCTCTGTGCCTCTGTGGTCAAAAATCTTTTTGTTTACCACAGAGGACACAGAGGACACAGAGAAATAAAATAAATTTTAATATTTATCTTGGTAGAACGGCTCTTAACTACTAACTCCGACTTCCAGATAGATATTTTTGAGATGATAGTAGGCATTATCGATAAATCGCTTGCCTCGGAGGAATCCAGTGTTGGCACCAGGACAGATATATTGCAGCGTTTCCGGCGAAAAGCGATCGCATAACAGATGCAGGCTTTTGATTTGTCTGGGCCAGTGGAAGGTTTTTGCGGTTCGGATTGGTACTGGTTCGGCGATTAGATTGGGGAGTAAGTGCCGTCCAGTAAAAAGTATTCCACCTATGTCAGCATAGTATAAACAAGCAGAACCAGGCGAATGTCCTGGTGTCCAAATCAATTGGGTTAGAGAATTTAGGGTCAATCCAGCAGCGAAAGTTGTTACCTTTAACCCAGGTAACAAATATGCTTCCTGTTCTTGGATTACGATTTCGCAGTTATAAGCTTGTTGAATTTCGGGAACTTTGGTGATCGCACCCCGATGGGTAATAAATAACCAGCGTACACCCCCATGTGCGCTGATAAAATCTTGGTTTGTAGTATCCCATGCCGGAGAATCAATCAAGATATTGCCTCCGTTTCCTACAATGAAGTAAGAAGTTCCTCCCAATGTCTCCCGATTTGGTGGAAATGCAAAAATATTGTTGAGTACAACCCGTGGTAGTTTAATTTGACTCGGCTGATTTGTGGGAGACATGGGAATTGAGGGTGTGAGGTGTGAGGTGTGAGGTCTGGGGTGTGGGGAAATTTAATAAAAATTACAAAGGTGTTCGCTTAATCAAAGAATTTCTTTTTACCCCTACACCCTAAACCCTAGTTCATAAACGTTTTTTCAAAATACTTAAAAATAAGATGACAATTTGGTTTCTCGTATTACTAGGAATAATTACTTATCTAATGGTGCAGCGCAGCGCTGCCAATATGACCAAAACACCCGTTTGGCTGTTGTGGCTGGTGCTGATGACTCCTGCATTACTGTGGACTGCATGGTCGGCAGTATATGGAATCAAACAAAATCCACCTCGTGCGTTAATGCTTGGTCCGTTGATAGCTTGTCCAATTTTATACTGGTTTTTGTTTCAAAAGGGCAGGCAATCGCAATCCCAAGCTCAAACCGAACCACCTGCATCTGACGTATCCCCATCGATTATTCATCCTACTGCAGAACCTGTACCAGTGCGACCAATTGAAGCATCGGAAGAAACTCAGCTGCGGAATTGTTTTCCTTGGACGGTTTATTATATTCAAGAAATCGAGTATCGACCTCAAGCTGTGATTTGTAAGGGGCAATTGCGTGCGGATGCTACCCAAGCTTACCAAAAAGTTAAGGAAAATATCGAAACCCATTTCGGCGATCGCTTTTTGGTCGTGTTTCAAGAAGGGTTAAACGACAAACCTTTTTTTGTGCTAGTTCCCAACACGCAAGCTGTCAAACAGCGTCAAAGTTCAGAAAACTTAACAAGACCGGGATTAGCGCTTTTCTTATTGGTAGCAACGTTGGCAACTACAACCTGGGTCGGAATGCAAATTGCTGGTGTTAAAAGC